>NZ_JACJFQ010000064.1:0-8000 GCF_014164835.1 Serratia sp. OS31
ATATCGTCTTCTCGTGATCTTCGGGAGGTGTCTATGGGACAGATATTGTATGTTTGACATACTCTGGTGTTGGCTATTGATATATATCAATGAAATCAGAAAAACAAAATCATCACATTAATAAATTATAAAAAGCAACAATAAAAAATCAAGAAAGCCACTTCCAATGAGTTGTGCAACTATCATTTAAGTAAGACAGAATTTGTTTTCCGTCACTTATTTGTGTTTCATCAACATAGATATGGTGGGTTATCTTCATATCTGAAAGCAATCTACAATTATAATCACGGGAAGAAATTTCCAATTGAGACTTAATAGAATCACATATTAATGTGACCGCCCCTCCTTTCCGAGTTAAGCTCAATCTCAATTGCAGACTGTCAACATTCATATGCCCCATAGAAAACCCTTGTTTCTGCAGTAGGACATGATTTTTCTTAAACGTAAGAGTTTCGGAAAAACTGTTACTCTGTACAAATGGAAGTAGTTTACTTTGTTCGATTGTTTTTTTTGATGAATACATCAGTAATAAATCATCCTCAGAACAAAAGTAATATGTGAAATTATTAATTGGCAATGGTTCGGTAGTAAACAAAATGTTAAAATTATTAACATCAATACATTCTAAATTACTTGTTGATGGTATCCGAGTTAGATTTATCATTAAAGATGGTTTCATCATCATCATGTGCTCTATAAGTACATTTACATGCGGAGAAGTTATACCGTAGATCCCAACATTCACTTGTTTTTTTTCCTTATGCATCCCCTTTATTCTATTAAGATCTTTATAATGGGGAATTATATTATCATATAAAAAACGCCCCTCCTTAGTTAAGGCCATCCTATTATTATCCCTATTAAACAACTTAACATTTAGACTATCTTCCATCTCTTTTATTCTACGACTTAATGGCGATGGGGTAATACAGAGTCGATCAGCAGCTTTGCTAATGGACCCCTCTTGTGCCACGACAATAAAATAATTAGCACGTTTTGACATAAATTCCATACGAACTCCTTTTGGGTATTACACTCCAGCTTTCACTTCAATTAACAATGCCATAACACAGTATAATAATTTACATGGCATTATAATGGAGAGTATCTGTTCACCTACAATAAAAATCATATAGCAATTTTATAAAAAGGTGGTATTTTTAAAATGGATAGCTTAGATGCAAAAAAGCACATAGCATCTAAATAACCCAGGCGAATAAATATGCTATTCGTATTGCAACAGTATGTAAGAAGCATCACGCATATGCATATCGCCTATGAAAAAGATCATCTGATGCCACCGATTACGATCGGACATCAAAATACAACACACAGAATAATCTTATATTAAGATATTGGTTTTATGATAAAAGCCTAGCTTATAAAAAAACTCTAAAGCCAGCCTTTCAGTTTGAGATGGTAATAAATCTGATAGAAAATCTACGCATGTAACCAAGATAATTCTGGTAGCTAGAATTATGAGCCGACTTAAAAATTTATGTATCTACCTGATCTTGACATGTTCAATCCAACATCAAAAAAGGGGTCAATTAGGGACGAAAAACAGTTGCAGGCGCTGGCTAACTAACTGGCCAAAAATCTCAAAATCCCTGAGGCTCTCACTAGTTGACTCACCTGCTGAAAAAATCAGCGTCGAGGTGGCGTTCAATGCTAAAATGCCCTATCACCTTGGCTAAGATAAAAATCATCCCAAACCGGGGACCAATGTCAGCAACGACTATTCCACTAAGACAGACCCGTAACCACGGGTGATTTCCCCTGCGTACGTCGCACGATCGTGACGGTTCCTTTGAACTTCAACTGGTGAAGAAGAACCTGCCCTGTATCACCGGGAGGTGATAACCAGATTTTATCATTGTATGCCACAAAAGAATGAGCACCCGAGAGATCGCCATCGCGCTCAATACGCAAGTGGATACACCGCGTTGATGGCATCCAGCAGGCCGTCAACGCAGGCGATGAGAATGTCGTTCAGACAGAGATTTTTCAGCGCTGTGAGCACGTTCAGCCAGAAATGTATCGTGCAACAAGCTTGCGTCGACTCTTGGAAGAATGTACAAGGCCGTTACCCGCGACCTGAAGGGCATCTATCAGGCCTCCACGGACATTAGCCGCTACCTGCAAACAGGTCCGCAGTTGGCTAGCAATACGATCACGCTCTTCGCCTACCCGACGGACATTTGCAAGGAGATCTACACGACCAACGCCATCAAGTCGTTAAACAGCGTGATCTGGCATGCAATCAAGAAACGCAAAGTGTTCCCGACCGACGGCGCAGTAAAGAAGGCGGTATGGCTGACAATTCTGGTGGCCCCACAAGACCGCTGAGAGACATGGCACATGTCGATGAGCTACTTTATTATTGAGTTTCAGTGACCAGCTGCTGGACGGGCAATTTACACAGAATGTTCCACTATGTAGACTCCACTGTCCTTCTGGTATAATCCACAACAGTGATAAGGGATCGCCTCCTAAATACTCGTCAATACGGTGAATGGCTGTGTCCCTTAATTGCACGAGCTATAGGAACTTTCTGTTTCCACAACATATTGAGCTATGGTCCGCTACGACCTTCCCGATGAAGCATGCACTACCATTCAGCCTTTACTACCAGCTGAACCCACAACACTGCGAGCCGGAAGCCCATGGGTAGAACATCGCATTATCATCAACGGCATGTTCTGGGTACTGTGTTCAGGAGCTCCATAGCGCGATTTACCTGAACGATACAGCCGATGGAAAACCGTTTATAACCGCTTTAATCGATGGTCAAAATCGGGAGTGATTAACGCTATTTCCAATAAGTTACTCTCATTTCTTGATGCGCACGGCTCGTTGACTGGTCAGCGACTGCGCTGAATGGCAGTAATATCCGGGCGCTCAAATGCACCCCCGGAGCACAAAAAAACATCCCGATATCACCGAAGATAACAGCCTGGGGCGCTCTCGCGATGGTTTTGGCACCAATGGCTACAGACGGAAGCAGACTCTCGTTAAATATCGTACTGAGTCCCGTATAGGCCCGCGAAAGTCAGTTCGCGTTACGGCCTGCTGGACGGTATTGGTGTCCAGCGCCAGAACGGCAGCATGAAACGCCGTGGTCATGCTGTACTGGCAGATAAAGCATACTCCGGGCGTGTGTTGTGTAACGAACTGAAAAAAGTATAAAAGCAGTCATTCTCCGAAAATACAATGAAAAAATGGCGTCTGATGGTCGCTCACAACTCGACACGTGATGTCTACCGCAATCGTAACGTTGTGGAACGGTGTTTTAGTCGTCTGAAAAAATATCGCCGGAGCGTCACACGTTACGACAAAACGGCGATAAATTATTTGGCAATGGTGACGCTGGGCTGCATCAAACTATTTTGTCAGCTATTATGTTGCCTAGCTTTTCACTTATCAGTCGACTGACTCTGATTTATTTAACAATGTTGACCATATCATAAAATCTTTTAATACTATTAATGTCAGAAAGATTGAATCTCAATGTCGTACACCCACACTTTTTATTATCGGAATTCACAGATCCGGATATTACACTACTATCTACATGTAAGTAAGGTTCTTTTTTCCATTCAGGTAGCTTGTCATTCATAAATAAACCCTCTACGGTTAATTAGTAATTAATCCTGATATTTTATTAAAAATTTCAATTTCTTCTCCCCCGAGACCTGAGTGTAAAGCTGAAAAATCTTCAGCAAAACTCCAGGACTTTACGTTTTTATATTCTTCACCTCGCAAAATTAAACTCAATGAGGAAGATAGGCTAACTGGGGGATGTTGTTCATGAATATCATAAAATGGGCGTAGATGAATTACATTCCCAACACTGAGTTTTATTTTTTTACGTCCTATTATTTTCGGCTTATCTCCAGTATAAATACTCATAATTGATGAATCCGTTTTATATATTGTAGTTTCATACCCATCACCAGAATAACCAACTATAAAAATTTCGAAGTCGTGATTGTGTTTTAACCCATAAATAAAGGTATTCCTTTCAACCTCAAGTTTTACTGGTTGCCAGAAAACAATACGAACAGTAAATTGTGGGCATTCATATAAATTAAAAAGGTAGTGGTTATAGATGCTTCTATGAAAAAAACCTTTATCCCTAATAGTTTCTAAGACTGATTCTCCGAGAATGAAACGATTTTTCGACAAAGATAACAATGCAGAAGAATAAATGTTATTCCTATCAGGATGTAAACGATTATCGATTACAATCTTGATGAACTCGTCTAATTTCATAATAGTCGGCTCACTCATATCGAAGAGAAGATAGGAGCTCAATAATTTTTTTGTTTTTAAATGAAAGCAAGATCTCCTTATATTTATCAACAGACTGATTGGGTAATGATTTGATGATTTTAAACGACTCCCATTGTACGGCAGGATGATAATGATATATAGTTTCCTTAGCCACACGAGTCAAGTTTTCATCACCTATGCTATTTAATGCTTGCAAGACAAATAAAAACCTAGCCGCCCCGTTATCACTTAAAAACCAGAACTTCACTTTGCCACTTACTTTATTAAAAACATTTACCTCACCAGATGGCAAAGGGAAATTTACATTTCCAATCAGTGTATCTTCTACCGAAATTACATGGTAAGCTTCACACTCACCATCTATGAGTATTGGTTTGTTTTTTTTCACAACAACGGCATCACGGACAACGTATTTTTCTAATACAGCATCATATTTATAAATCACTACTTGGAACTCTTTATTAATTAAAAAAACCAGCGTCTTTCCGGGGTACGACATAACATAATCACTTCTATTATCCTTTCTCAATGAAATGGTAACATTGCTATTCTCCCCTATTTCAACAACAACGCTTTCTGAGTTAACCTCCACACTTGCAATTATATTATTTAGATTCCCTCTAAGCTCTATTATCTTTTTAGATAAAAACGTTAAAAAAAAATCATGTTGGTTAACAAGAAGATCAATGGCTTGGTAACTATTCATGGGAAGTCTAAAATTCGTGTCCATAGCATTACTCCTCTAATAAATAACGACTAAGACTAAAGTACCTTAAACCATCCATTGAGCATTCCCCATAAAAAAACGGCTTACAATATATATCCAGCGCAGAACTTCTGCTCTGACCTCCAAACAAGGCTATCGACAACATATCATTACACCATAAATATTCAATCAATTCCCCACTATTTTTTCATCTAATTATAGACCCAAAAAACCTCTTTTCCCCATTTCCCCAATGAGTATATGAGGAGTCAGAGCCGACAGATTGCTGCCTCCCTGTCACTCGGTTACCAGATGATCGTCATGGCGACAGTATCACTAATAGGTTCCAGCAGCCGGCGTCAAGCCGGACATCGGAACACGGCCATAAACAATCAGTGGAACTGTGGCGCCGGTCCCCGTACCAGTCAACGCATTGGCACCACTGCCCCAAGTGGAGGTACGCGCTGCGTCTTGATATATTGTAGTTAATAAAAGCGTCCGCCGGGCTGGCCATGCGATGTAAGTATCCCAGCAAAACGAACCATTCACTTTTAGAAATCCTCCGACATACTGATTATGTCCCCTGAGGAGATTGCTATGCATAAGATCCGATTCACTGAACATCAGATCATCGCCGTTATGAAGTCCGTCGAAGCCGGACGAACCGTCAAAGATGTCTGCCGTGAGGCCGCTATATCCGAAGCCAGCTATTACAACTGGAAGGCAAAATATGGCAGGATGGAAGCTGCTGATATTAAAAATAAGACGAGAACCGACGGGTTGCGTACCGGCAGCCGCTGTTTTCCCTTACGACGAAAATTCAGTTTCAGCAGGCAGTAAATCCGGTGAACGCGTTTGTGGTTCCAGGTATTGCCCTGCCTGCGCAGCAGCTGGAACAGCTTCTTAAAACCGTAGCGCGGATAGCGTTCTGCCAGTTCAGTCAGCGCATGGATCACCGGTTCATCACGCCGGGTATCGGGCTGATAAAAATAGACCGTCCTGCTCAGCGATAACGTCCTGCAGGCCTGACGTAAACTCATGGCAAATTGCGCCGTCAGATAGCTGACGAGTTCACGCTTTATCGCTGGTTTTAAAGCTTTTTTTCGATGACGTCTTTAAGTGCCCGGCACTCAAGGCTGAGGTCAGCAAACATCTGTTTGAGCCTCCGGTTCTCGTCTTCCAGATCTTTGATTTTTTTAATATCGGCCGCTTCCATCCCGCCATACTTTGCCTTCCAGTTGTAATAGCTGGCTTCGGATATAGCGGCTTCACGGCACACATCCTTGACGGTACGTCCGGCTTCGACGGACTTCAATACGGCGATGATCTAGTGTTCGGTGAATCGGATCTTACGCATAGCGATCTCCTCCGGGGACATAATCAGTATGTCGGAAGATCTCTAAAAGTGAATGGTTCGGATTACAGGGATGCTTACACAATGCCGGTAACCCACGCAGCTCTGTTTCGACGGTATACAGCTGACCGATCCGTTTCAGGGCTTCCTCTGTGATTGCCGACGGTGTGCGGACATGGATATCGTGGATTTTTCGGCGGGCATGGGCCCAACAGGCCGCTTCCGTTATATCACCAGTGCGGTACAACTCGTTGAACCCGGCGTAAGCATCAGCCTGTAGCACACCACTAAAGTTGGCCAGGTGTGTCTGAGGATGGATACCCTTTCTGTCCGGGGAGTAGGCGAACCACACGGCCGGCGGCTGCATTGACCCGGCATTGCGATCGTCGCGAACATACGTCCACAGCCGGCCTGTTTTCGTCTTTTTATTGCCCGGCAGTAACTCCGGGACCGGCGTATCATCGGCATGAAGCTTGCCATCAGTCAGCACCCGCGCCAGCAGACCCGCCCCGGCGATACCTCGCTCTATAGGGCGTGACGGCGCCGCGGCCTGGACGATGCGATCGCTCCGCCTACAGGCATGTTTTTCCCGCACGGTGCGGATCACCCGGAAGGCGCTGCGCATCAGCTCCAGTTGTTCAGCCGCATCCTCTCCCAGATATGACAGTACGCCGCCACAGTCCGGGCAGCAGGTTTTTGCCGGCAACAGACGTTTTTCATCACGAGGAAGTGATTCAGGGAACGGTTTCCGTGTGCGAGTCTGGCGAAGGGGGCGCGGGACCTCCGGGTCATCCACCCGGCCGGTGATGGCGTCACTGTCCTGCTGGAGCGCCCTCAGCTCGGCCTCTGTCTGCGCGATGCGGCGACTTATTTTTTCGGACTGGCTGCCGAAGTTCATTCGCCGAAATTTATCCAGTTGCGCCAACAGCTTGTCGATTTCCCGCTCGCGCTCTTCAAGCTTAGCCTGCAGGGCGCTGTTTAACGCCTCCTGCTCGGCAAGAAGGCGTTTTAACTGTTCGATATCGTCGGGGAGTGCATTTTCCATAACCAGGCATGTTACCTGGTTAATGTCTTTTTACAACATGGTCAGTGAGTTAAGAAGGCGTTTAGGATGCCGCCAGTCGATGCCCTCCACCAGCATCGCGAGTTGCGCCGGCGTCAGGAACACTTTTCCATCACGTGTCGAGGGCCAGGCGAAGCGGCCTCGTTCCAGGCGTTTTGTCAGCAGGCACAGGCCATTGAAGCCATTTCTCATGTCGGTGATACCTGCCACCAACCAGATTTTTGTGCCGGTCGGTAGTGAGATCATCGTTTGAGCTCCCGTATCAACCTTGTCAACAGTTGTTCGCTGATGGCGCCATCAAGGCGGAGAGTCCCGTGCCGGAAGGCTACCTCGCATGACAGATTGAAGGCTTCCGGCTCATGAGCTGCCGCAGGCGGTTGATTGGCAGGTTCGGTTTCAGCATCCAGCGTTATCGGAAGTAGCTGGGGGGATCCACTCCAGGTGATGCGGGCAACTGGAGTTTTCCCTGTCGCCATTTAAACAACAGATTGGCGTTGATACCATTCTCCAGCGCCAGTTTTGAGATAGAGACGCCGGGCTCACAGGACGCGGCCACCAGTCGTTGTTTAAATTCTGGAGGA
>NZ_JACJFQ010000065.1:0-6744 GCF_014164835.1 Serratia sp. OS31
ATTTCTTCTTCTCGGGGGCTCGGAGATGAGTATAAGAGAAAGATTTATGGTTGTTGGTGAGTCTGTTGTAAATGGAGTTTAAAAGGGTCTCTTCATAATGGTATGTAGCAGAACGAATAACCCGCTCAAGATGTGCTGTTGCAGGAGGCTCTGTGCGTTGCTCACGAAACCAGTCAAAAGCAGCTTCCCGGGCGTGGAGTGCTTTCGGATCCAAGGGTAAAACCTCAGCGCACAACCAGTCAAAAAGCAGCCGGAGATCACTGTCAGCAGAAGGGCGATAGCCGAGTAATTTCCGGATCGTCTGGCGATGCCGTAGCCCCTGCCGATCCAGTGGTTCGTATGAAGAAAAAAGATCACCAGAAAGACCGAGCTGTTGAGCAAGGTACTGAATAACATCCATGCTGACATCCTTGCCTGACGAAGGAAATCGTCCGTACATCTCCATAAACTTCAACTGAATGGCAAATCCGAGACGGCCCTTGTCGGTCATACCAGACAGCAGGGGAACTTGCTCAGGAGTCAACAACCAGAGATCTTTCCATTCAGTTTTATCCTGCCAGTTATCCATATGTACTCCGATATATGTAACTATCAGAAGATGCTGGTGATTTTACTCCTGTATACCACAAATGTCGTCATATTGCAGCTTCGCTCCCATTACCTCAATGTGGTGGATGATTTTAACCGTGAAGCTCTGGCGATAGAAATCGACCTTAATATCCCGGCGCAACGCGTCGTCCGGGTGCTGGACAGGATCGTGGTAAATCGCGGCTACCCGTTGAAGATGCGGATGGACAACGGGCCAGAGCTGGTTTCACTGGCGCTGGCACAATGGGCCGAAGAACATGGCGTGCAGCTCGAATTTATCAAGCCGGGTAAGCCAACACAAAATGCTTTTATCGAACGGTTCAACCGGACATACCGCACAGAAATCCTGGATTTTTACCTGTTCAGAACACTGAATGAAGCACGGGAAATTACAGAGCGCTGGCTGACGGAATATAACAACGAGCGGCCTCATGAATCCCTGAATAACCTGACGCCGGAAGAGTACCGGCTGATGGCTGAAAAACCGGAACTCTCAAAATGTACGTGGAACTAAAGTTGGGATACTTACACCCCGTTGATTAACACACCGCGATGTTAGTAATGTCTTCATAAGCCACATGAGGACATCCCCATGAAGAAGCGTTTTTCCGACGAACAGATCATCAGTATTCTCCGTGAGGCTGAAGCCGGGGTTTCTGCCCGTGAACTCTGCCGTAAGCACGCCATTTCCGACGCCACCTTTTACACCTGGCGTAAGAAGTTTGGTGGCATGGAAGTTCCTGAGGTGAAGCGGCTTAAATCTCTTGAAGAGGAGAACGCCCGCCTCAAAAAGCTACTTGCCGAAGCCATGCTGGATAAGGAGGCACTTCAGGTGGCTCTGGGGCGAAAGTACTGACGACAGGCCAGAAGCGGGAAGCCGTTGAGTTTATGTGTGGTGCGACCGGTCTGTCGCAACGTCGTGCCTGCAGGCTTACAGGTTTGTCCCTGTCGACCTGCCGCTACGAGGCTCAGCGCCTGGCAGCTGATGCGCATTTATCAGGGCGCATCACTGAGCTGGCACTGGAGCGCAGGCGTTTTGGCTACCGCCGCATCTGGCAACTGCTGCGTCGGGAGGGCCTTCACGTCAATCACAAGCGGGTATACCGTATTTACCACCTTAATGGACTGAGCGTAAAACGCAGACGACGCCGTAAAGGGCTGGCAACCGAAAGGTTTCCGCTTCTGCGCCCGGAAGCGCCGAACCAGACATGGTCGATGGATTTCGTTATGGACGCACTGGCCAACGGTCAGAGGATCAAGTGCCTGACCTGTGTGGATGATTTCACGAAAGAGTGTCTGACGATCACCGCGGCTTTAGGTATTTCAGGTGTTCAGGTCACGCGTATTCTGGACAGCATCGCGCTGTTTAGGGGCTATCCGGCGACAATAAGAACCGATCAGGGCCCGGAATTTACCTGTCGCGCGCTCGATCAATGGGCCTTTGAGCATGATGTGTGGAACTACGGCTTATCCAGCCGGGCAAGCCGACTCAGAACGGATTTATTGAGAGTTTTAACGGACGATTCAGAGATGGATGCCTGAATGAACACTGGTTCAGCGATATTGCTTATGCCAGGAAAACGATTAATGACTGGCGGCAGGACTATAACGAGTCCAGACCTCATTCATCGCTGAATTACCAGACGCCAGCTGAATTTGCAGCGAACTGGCGAAATGGAAAATTAGAAGGTAAACAAACCGACATTACTAACTGAGCGTTGTATCTAATAAAGGGGGCAGGTCAGAGCTTTTCTGTGGCTAATGTAGGACCGAAGTCACCATATTTTTCGCGTATCAACGTTAGAACACGCAGCTTGATATCATCCGGAGCGCGATTGTTTACGCGAGGTTATGCCGTCAGCAAGATACTTGACAAGGATTCTTTGCAATTTCCGTATGCTGAGCTTCAACAGTTTAGCCGCAGTGACCTGGGCCCGAAGTTTGTCGCAGACTTGCTGTAGTACGGTAAGCGTCACATTTAGACCGTCTGTGCAGCAGACTCCGGTTCCGGGAAAATAGTGTCAACGGTTTCACCGAAGAACTCAATGGCATATCCGAGCGCTAACCTAACGCCATACTTGGCCAACAGCCTCAGCGCAATATCTTTGCTGTAAACCCGCTCATCCAGTTGGCCATTAAGCGTGATGCGCAACGCTTTGGCTTTTTGCACGATCAGTGCGCCAAATGCACCATGTGTGCAGGTGTGGCTACCGCCACAAACCAGCGTCATACCCGGCATGACAAACCCCTGCTCCGGTGCCGCAACGTGGACGATCCCATGGGCTATGCTGTCCGAGTTGGCATAATTAAAGCCGAAGGCCTCCGCACCAGCCGCCAGGGATGAAATCATTTCGCTGCCGCCTTTCGAAGGCGAGTCAAACGGCCCTCGATCGGGCGCGGTGCTGATGGCATGATCTGCCACGGTGAAGACCTGAGACGGATGCAGAAGGGGGCCGCTCACCATTTTGCATCATTTCACGCAGAGCGTAGCCGCCGGTGATCTCGTGCAGCATCAGGCTATCGATAACTACCACGGACCGATCGCCCGCCAGAGAGGCGACCCTATGGTCTTCCCAAAGCTTGGCGAAAAGCGTTTGGCCACTCATAGCGCAAACGCCTGTTCGCGCATCCGTTCCGTAGGCAGTCCCACCACTTCGGTCACCTCATTGAATGAAAGCAACTGCTGCTCCAGCGCATCCAGCCCCCCGGACTTAGCCAGCGTCACCAGAGCCTGCCGCATGGCACCGCCAGCGGCGCAAAGTGTCAGAATCGGGTAGGAGACACGTGCAACCCCTAAACGTTCAAGTTCTTGCAGGCTGAGCATCGGGGTTTTTCCACCGTGGGTTCCAACCATATTGATGCTGATGGGGGCCTTGACCTGCGAAACGATAGTGGCGATGTCTTCCCGTGAGCGAACGGCTTCAATAAAAATGACCGTGGCGCCGGCGGCGGCATAGGCATTGGCGCGAGAAATGGCGCTGGCCAGACCTTCGGTCGCTATCGCGTCGGTGCGCGCGTTGATAACAAAGTCCGCATCGATGCGCGCCTCTGTAGCTGCGCGAATTTTTTGTACCATTTCTTCTACGGGGATCAGGGATGTGCCGTCCATGTGTCCACAGCGTTTTGGAAAAGATTGGTCTTCCAAGTTAACGCCGGCCGCGCCAGCCGCCTCAAGTAAACGCACCGTATGGTAAGTATTCAGAGCATTGCCAAAACCGGTATCACCGTCAGCCATCACCGGTATATCAATCGCTTGCGCTATCGTCTGAACGGCATTAATTTGATCCCTGAGGGATAGAATACCGATATCTGGTAACCCCAGGGCCGCCGCCGCAACGGCAAAGCCGCTGACTTGTAGTGCTTTGAATCCCGCATGCTCGGCCAGCCGGGTGCTGAACGCGTCGTATACGCCAGGCATGGGGAGGGCGCGGCGCGCTTCGATCAAGGTCTTCAACTGCTGGGCTTTCGACATCTTAAATACTCTTTCCATACAAAGCGTTCTCGGGGGCTGAGGTTGAAGGGAACGACACACCGGCACGTCGTTTGCTCTTATTCGGCCATGTTTGACTTGATATTTATGTATTCATAGCTATATAAATATAGTCAAATGTTCGAAGAAAGACCACCAACCCATTTCATCGAAGCAAGAGGAAACACCGTGAATACTGCCCTGATCGCTCTCGACTATATTTTTGATATTACCCACCCAGACGGAAAAATTGCGCGCTCCGCACAGCAGGTAGTGGAACGCAACGTCATCGCACAGGCCAATCGTGCGCTGGCGCTGGCGCAGCAAAAAAACTGGCTGCGCATTTTGGTTAAGGTGGGTTTCGCCGCTGATTATGTAGACCAGCCCAAACATTCACGCATGTTCGGTCAGGCGCATAAATTCGGTGCCATTGCGCTGGATCAGCCTGGCACGGCGTTTCATTCCGAGCTGGCGGCCGAATTGGGGGCGTTGGTGATCGTTAAGCCGCGCGTCAGCGCCTTTTACGGTACCAATCTGGATGCGGCGCTGCGCGCCCGGCGCATCGAACGGCTGATTATCTGCGGCGTCAGCACCACTTGGGCGGTGCAAAGCACGGCACGCGATGCGCATGACCGCGATTACCAGGTTCTGTTGCTGGAAGAAGCCTGCGCTGCCGCCACGCAGAAAGAACATCAAGAATCAATTGAGACGCTCGCACACATCACCGAGATTGTCACGCTGGAAGACCTGAGAGATCTTTGATGCAGCATCTACCGCCAAAATTAACATCGGAAATTAACCTGCGATCGCTAAAACGTGCGGCATGGATGCTGACGCCTGTGTTGGCGTTAACATTGCTGACGGGGGAGGCTAACTGGCTGAAGGCTTCGGTTGTTACCATTTCACTGTTTATCGTCTATGAAAGGGTGGAGCTGGCACCACTTGGTGTGGCATGCCACGCGCTGGTCTTGTTGCTGGCCTTTCTGGCACTGCTGTTCGCCATGTGCCAACCGGCCATTTTCGTGCTGACCTGCACGCTGGCAGCAGCTGCGGTTATAGGGATACCGGCTTATGGTGATAAGCTGAGATCGCTGGGCAACTTTACCTTTATTCCCGCGCTCTATCTGGCGTGTGAAACGGCGAAAGGTGTCGCCCCGGCGCAGTTTTCCATGCGCGTCTTGCCGCTGTTGCCCTATCTGGTGGCCGCCGTGCTGCCGGTGTTGGCTATCTCACTGGCGGAACATGTGCTGACCGGCCGCCGTTGGCACCATGTGTTTACGCTGCATCGCAGCGGTGATCTCGGCGCGCGGGTCGCTTGCGGCGAATCCCTGTTCGCCGTGAGTCTGGCCGTCGCGCTGGCGGTGGCGATCGTCGAATGGGGCCAGCTGGACTATGGGCAATGGGTGATCTGGTCGGCCGTCAGTGTAGTGACTGGCGACACGACGACGGCGCGCAAAAAGCTATATCAGCGCGGGGTCGGAGCCCTGATTGGCGTACCTGTCGGCGTGCTGCTGGGCTATATCATGCCGCACAGTGTGCTGGTGTATGAGTTTTTAACCGTAGCAGCCATGCTCACGTTGGTGTCTTTCTCACATTATACGTTGGGCTTTGGCGTGCGCTGCGCCTGTATCGCCAGTGCGTTGATGGTTATCGGCCAGACGCCGGAGGTCGCCACGGAACGGGCGCTCAATGTGCTGCTGGGTGGCAGCATAGGCCTGCTGTTCGTTTTTCTGCTGCATTTCGCCGTTGCTAGCAGGGGCGGTGCGTCCAGATAGGGACGGGGTTTTCCGTTGGCACAATTTAGGTTGACCGCGCTATCCCGTGATGTGAAAGTGCTGATAAATATATAGCTATTTATTGATAACGATGAAAAAAAATCCTGCTGAAGAAACAACGCTGCTGCGCATGCAGTTGATGTCTCTGGTGCGCCGCATGCGGCGTGAATCGCGCAGTGACGAAAAATCCTGGGCTCAACTGCTGCTGCTCGGCGCCATCGATCGCCACGGCGGCGAGGCGACGCCTTCTCTGTTGGCGGAATCGGAGCGTATGCGTTCCTCCAATCTGGCCGCTGCGCTGCGCGATCTGGAAGCCGATGGTTTGCTGATGCGCACGCCGGACGCCGAAGACCGGCGCAAGGTCAGGGTTAAACTGACCCCGGAAGGGCTGCGCCTGCTGCATAAAAGCCGCGCGCGGCGAGAAGTCTGGCTTTCCGCCGCCATGGCGTCTTGCCTCAGCGACGAAGAACAGACGCTTTTGATTACAGCTGGCCATTTGATGGCGCGTATTGCTAATGTGCAGCCATTAGAAGAGGAAAATTGAGATAATATTGCTTCTTTAATCCCTTTAATCTTTCTTAGTACTCGTAGTCATTTGCCATGGCAGTGGCGGCTCGATTCACCGAAGAGCAGATTGTCTTTGCCCTGAAGCAGGCTGAGCTGGGTACGTCTGTGCCGGATGTCTGCCGCAAACTGGGTATCTCCGATGCCACGTTTTACACCTGGCGCAAGAAATACGGTGGCATTTCGCCCTCAGAACTGAAGCACATGCGCCAGCTGGAAGAGGAAAACTGAACCGTACCGGGTTTCTTGGAGACTAAACTCTCAGTAAAGGAGACCCAACTATGTCATCGAAACGTTATCCCCCCGAACTGCGCGAACGCGCAGTCAGAATGTTGCTGGAGCAGCGCA
>NZ_JACJFQ010000066.1:0-6227 GCF_014164835.1 Serratia sp. OS31
ATCAGATATATTATCAAAAGGGGAGTTCATGCTGATGCACAAAGTCCCCTTCTTTCTCATGCAGTACACGCATGTAGTCCTGCTGTGAGAGGAACGCCAGCCCTTCCATTACTGTGACCGGCTTTTCTAATTCCATCCAAAACAAATCCAGCCAAGCCCGGCCCATCCAGAAAAGCTTATCGCCACGCTGGATGAATACGAGTGAGCCGGGTTCGATTCGTTCCAGGTACGCACCCAAATATACGATGCGGATCGTTTCTTCTCTATGCTGAAAGACATCGATGCCGGTTCGCTGGAAAGGGTTGTAGCCGTTTTTCATTGCGACCTCATTACCTGTGTTTATATACAGCTATTTTAGCACGATTATGGTTAATGAGATCAAGATGAGAGATTGTTGGGATATGTGTCTGATATATTAATATATCGGATATATTCTTAATTTCAGTGAGGAGAATACGGAGTCTAGAACACAAAAGCCCCCCTTCACGTTTAACCATCATAATTTCTTCCTGCAGCACATCGAGCCACTCAATAATGACAGCAAAAAGCACACCCAGCCACTCCACGAAAAGTTAATTTGCTATCAAAATGTATTGTACAATACATTTATCTGTGCCATTATCTGTTTTGTACAATACATACCGCAAAAGCGAGGGAGTGAAACATGAATGTTGAAGACCGTCTGCGCATCGAGCGCGAAATTGCTGTCGCAGCCGTAAAAGGGCTTGTCCAAGCTGGCTATCAGATCTCCGTGTTTGATGGTGAAGAAGTCGTTAATGCTCCCTCAAATGATGCTGACAGCATCTTGGGCGATATGTTTTCTACAGATATTGACCAGCTGGAAGTATTCAACGCGGGTGACTATGTAAATCGTGCCGGTTGGGTACTGTTTGTTTACGGTAACGATGGATGGGATGTGATCTGTGATCACACCACTAATCTGGAAGGGCCGTTGAAGAACGCAGACGAACTGGCAGATAAGTATGCTGATCAGTACTTCTGCTAGATAATCCTACTGATTTTAACCAACGTCAGCGGCACAAGTCGCTGACTCATTAACAAGGAATGCAATAATGAAAGAACAGATCAAGGTAGAAAGCTATTTCACTCGCAATGAACGCTTGCTGAGAGCACTTATACCCTCCATCATCTTGGTTTTAATGCCGATCATGCTAGGAACAGTCATTGATTCTAGTGAAATGGTTGTACCCCAATGGGTGTTTCTCATACCTCAAGTGGTCGGCTGGTTAGGCATTATATATGCTGGGATATGCTGCCGATTGACTCAAACATTGACAGCCAGACTTTTAGAAGCCGCTGTGGTTCTATTTGGTATTAGTCTACTCATATACAACGTTTATCTATGGCTGTCATGATCTCTGGCCGTGCGACAGAACGTGCCTATGCGGAGCTACAGCAGGCGTATGACTTTTATAATCAGCGCTTGTTTGGCGGCCAGCTGCCGGACTGCCTGATCACGTTCCAGCGCGGGAAGAACACTATGGGCTATTTCAGCCGTAACCGCTTTGTTTCACCGGCGGACGGCACGCAGATAGATGAGATTGCCCTTAACCCTGAGTATTTTCCGGTCTACCCGCTGATCGAGGTCATGCAGACATTGGTACATGAGCAGTGCCATATGTGGCAATTCCACTACGGCAAGCCATCCCGCAAGGGGTATCACAATGCAGAGTGGGCCGCGAAGATGGAAGCCGTAGGGTTAATGCCATCGTCGACAGGCAGACCGGGCGGCGACAAACTCGGCCAGTCGATCAACGATTACCCAATCCCCGGCGGCCGCTTCCAGAAAGAAACGCTGGAACTGTTCCGTACCGGCTTTGCGCTCAGTTGGTTTGACCGGTTTCCGGTCAAAGTGGAACAACCGAAAGACCTGACGCCAATAATCGAACAATGGCGGGAAACGCTCGCCCAGGCACTACAGGCGAACCCCGCAGGGGTAATTCAACAGGATGCCGCGGAAGTTGAACGGCTGCTGACGTTGGCACTGGTGCCATCCGTGCAAGTTACCGATGACGGAGACGATTCGGAGGTCACAGGGATTGTTCTGCAACCGAAACCCAAAACACGCCATAAACATGTTTGCCCGGAGTGTGGGGCGGCGGCATGGGGCAAACCCGGGTTGAATATTCTCTGTGGTGAGTGCAACGTCGCATTTATCGACATCGATAACTAATCTGCTATCAGAAATGGTGACGCCGGCACGATGGCCAATTCAAAATTGACGGCATAATTGCCACCCGGAACCAGGCACCGGCCGCAAAAATACTATCAAAGGAGTTAGATATGGGGACATTAACGATCAGGACACAGCCAGAGCACGATACCGCCCTGGTGGCAGTAGGGAATCGCTTGGGTGAAAAGACGGCCTCGCAGACATTACTCAAGTCGCTGATGACGTATGAGCGCCACTGTGAAGAGATTGAACGCCTCAGACGTGAGCTAAGCGCTATGAAATGGGAGCGCGATGAATTGCGCGGTAAAATTGAGGACTACAAGCGAGCCCATAACAGCCTGTTGGCTCTATAAGGGGTTGTACGCAAAACCCCTATTTATGAGGAAGGACAACATGGATCATGTCGAGATAGCAAATAAGTGGCGGGAACAGAATGAAGAACATGCCGGTGACGGCGTAGTTCTGATCTGGGCGGGAGAAGTCTACGGCTGGAAGAACTGTTTACGTGACGCCCAGCATGAGCGTCCAGGCGCGATCGCTGTAGATGCTGACGCGCATGTGTTCATAGCGGAAGGTGGTAATGACTATGACGGCGCGAAACGGTGGGTTGTACAAGAGTAATTGTATAGGGGGCATAGCCCCCTTATCAGCACTTTATTTTAGTTACAACATTCACGGCTTCTTTTCAACCTCCACCTAACCCCTTGTGACGCCATTAACCTTACATGGCTTACCACGTTAACGGGAGGAGCCGCACCGCAAAAGCTCACTCAACAAGATGAAGTGCCGATATCTATCGAAGATATATTATAGTCAATATATCCGACATATTATTGTTGACATATATCCGATAAATGCTAATCTGCATATGTCGAATATATTACTAACGAGTGAGGTCATCATGATTGTACTGATTGGTAGTCATAAAGGCGGGGTAGGTAAATCCACTAAAGCGGCAAACATCGCCGTTGCCGCACGTTACATGTCAAAGAAAACCATCGCTATGGTGGGTTCTGACAAACTGGGCTGTCTCAAGAGCTGGTATGCACGTCGCCAGGAAGCCGGTTTACCGTCATTCACGTTCGTTGAAGCTTACGGGGATCTACGTAAGGAACTAACAGAACTGAATAAGCACTACGATATTGTCCTGGTTGACACTGCCGGTCACGATAGCCAGGAATTCCGCTCAGCGCTAACTGTGAGCGATATTCTGTTATCGCCTGTAAAACCGTCTTCGCAATCGGAGATCGATTCCATCGCAGCCCTCACGGAAACCGTCAGAACGGCACAGGAAAAGCACAACCCATCACTGAAAGCGCACCTGGTCTTTAACCGCTGTTCAACCCGCAGCGGGAATACCGATGCCACCGATTTAGCTAATATGCTTAAAAGCGATGCGTATTGGTTACAGCCGACAAAACAACGTATCGGCGAACGCACTGTATACGTAAAAACGTTTAACGCAGGGCAGGGCGTACACGAAGCAAAGGACGGCCAGGCTAAGGGTGAGATTGAATTGTTGTGCCATGAAGTTGGCATTTTCTAATTTATTATAAAGAGGTGACAGTAATGTCTACAAAACCAAAAGTACAATTACCAACCCGTAAAATTGTCTCAGAAAATGAGGTAGTGGATAAAAATGAACAGGTAACTTCATTTATCATGGAAGGGGATAAGCGCCCTGAGACGCGTAAAAAAGTTAAACCTACGCTGTTTACATTGACCGAAGAAGAAAAGGATTTTGTGGAAAACACGGCTAAACGAACCGGTGCGACAAAAACCAACGTTATTCGTGCCGCATTAAAAACCCTAGCTAAGTTAGACGATAACGATTTGCTAATGCTGCTAGGCGAAATCAGTTTGAGAAGCCCAGGGCGTTGGAATTGAAAATAATAAGGGGGCTTTATGTTCAGCAGGAAACCAAGAGCCAGATACATAGTCGGTATCCCGAACGACTCGATTCTTTACGAGGGCAATTCTCGGTTAGTTGCCTGGTGTCATTGGTTGTTCAACCGCCGCGTAGCTATTGCGTTCGACCGGCGGTCTTGGATTATTAATCCCAGCTATTGGCTCACAGGCGATACGCCCCATGAAAATTTCTTCGAAAACTAAGGGGTGCCCAATTTAAACCCTCTCCTTAACGACATCTACTGGAGGATAAATGGACTTAATAGACCACCTAATTACCCTAATCCAGGAAGCATCATTGCCTGCGAAGATTGTCTATATTGCGTACATAGTAATAAGTGTCATCTGTGTGATGCTGTTCATTGTAAAAGCTATACCAGCGATTTACGCATGGATAACAGAAAAGTAAAAAGCCCCGAAAGGGGCACTTTTCAAAACGGCGGTATGCCTTTTAAAAATTCTTCTCTTATTAATCTCTCTTCCTCTTCTAATTTATTATGGTTAGCAATAATAGCAGAGGAAATATAACCACTGATAATAGCTAAAAAACCGCGAACAAGACTGACTGAGTTTTCAACGTCATTAGAAGTAAGAGAAATTTTTTTCCCTTCAATGGTTTTTCCATCGCGGTGAACAATATCATGCCGTAGTTTGGTCAACTTTATCAACTCACCTAATTGTAATCCTTTAGGTTGTGTTGCTTGCAAGATAACCTCGTAGGTATTTAAAACCTTTGGAATCTGATGATAAAGCATATCAGAAAGGAAGTTAATTACCCGCCTTTCTATGATAGAACCATCATCGAGAATTTCTTTTAAAGATACAGTGGTTTCTTTTAACCCTTTCACATGTGAAACTGCATTTCGTATGTAACAATCGGAGGATAAAACCACAGATTTTAACATTTCGCTGAGGCAAGACTCCAAGATAGTGACTGAGTAGGCCACTTGCATTTTTATGAGTGTTTCATTGTTTTCAATCGTGTTGAGAGAGAGAACAGCTTCTAAGGCACTGGAGTAATTTTTAAAAATATTAAGATGAGGATTCTTTTTTAACCATTCTATTTCCCTTTCTTGCTCCTCTTCTAACTCAAACTGATAGGCGGCTTCATCTGTAAGATGATCCTGGTATTCATGAAACTGAAACTCTGCATCTCTATATTCAATAGATAGCTCATCAAGCTCGCTGTCTTCATCTAGCCCCAGATGTTCGCGTATCCATTCTTCTTTTCTTTCTTCCTGCATGTCATCTAACATACTTTTAACTAGGCCCATATATTACTCCTTAAAACAATCGATCAAGTAAAGTTCAGCAACTCTTGAAATACAAAAATATCTAATCGAAGATTGGTTAAATACTTTAGTAAGAAATGATTTCCTTTCTTCTTTAAAAACCCCATCTTCTTGATAGTCAAAAACGGCTACTGTATAATTGTTATTCAAATCATAGGCAACAAAATCCAGGGTAAAACTCAGGATTTTTTTGATGTGCTCATAAAAAATATCACTCCCGGACTCTGCTGTTGGCTTCACCAACTCAGCAAGTTTAACCTTAGAGAGAACCACAACGCCAGGCGGACAAAGCTGTACAAGGTTAGCATAGAACTCTTTCTCTGACGTTGTTAGTGGGTTACGTTGCTGGTAATCCATTGTTCATTTCCTTCTGTTGCAAAGCAACTCCGAGAGCCACCGGCAGGGTTGGCAAAGTGTAAACGTATGACGGAATGAAATGACGTCAAACGGGAACACTTTGC
This sequence comes from Serratia sp. OS31, assembly GCF_014164835.1. Lineage (NCBI taxonomy): Bacteria > Pseudomonadati > Pseudomonadota > Gammaproteobacteria > Enterobacterales > Yersiniaceae > Serratia > Serratia sp. OS31. The sequence continues at coordinate 5,856 of NZ_JACJFQ010000066.1, forward strand.
CTATCTTGCATCGTGTAGTTCTCTTTGCTGCACCGTGTTGATCATTCTTCACTGTTCTCTATGGTATCACAAGGAAAATGCGTTGCAGACCGAAAGGATTTTGAAGCGAGAAGAGCAAATCAGTCATGCTGATTCGGCGCTGTATCGCTAGCGTTCTTTAGCTCAGAAGAGCCTTTATCGCAAACACCAAGAAGCTTAAAAAATGGTTTATATCGAAGCATAAAGAAGTTAAGGCCCAGTCCTGCTTGTGCCAAGATAACAGCACCAATACAGAAAAGTAGAGTGAAGTCAGTTCCTTTGTAAAAGTGGTTATCGTAGACGGTAGAATAACTGTCCCCTATGCACAACTCCAAGTCCACGAGACGAAGAGAA
>NZ_JACJFQ010000067.1:0-6226 GCF_014164835.1 Serratia sp. OS31
TGCCAAGAGCCTGAGAAAGGTGCATAAAAAAGGGTTCCAGTCATGTCCTGGAACCCTTTTTACAGCAACCACCGGATCGTTCAACCGATCCTTAAACGATCGGCATTAGCCTTAAGCGCCTTTTTGACTCGCGATGCGAGAGATTAAACGGTTTTGAACTCGGCTTCCGCCTGATCGAAACGCTCGGTAATGGTCGCGGAAGGTGAACGCCCCATCAGGCTCACCACCACGATGGCGATACAGCCGAACAGGAAGCCCGGGATGATTTCATACAGATCCAGCCAGGCGAAGTGTTTCCAGACGATTACCGTTACTGCGCCAACCAGCATGCCGGCCAGAGCGCCGTTACGCGTCATGCGTGACCACATGACCGAGATCAGCACCACCGGACCAAAGGCAGCGCCGAAGCCGGCCCAGGCGTAGCTCACCAGACCCAGCACGCGGTTTTCCGGGTTTGCCGCCAGCGCGATAGCCACCAACGCCACCACCAGCACCATGATGCGCCCTACCCATACCAGCTCACGCTGGCTGGCACCCTTACGCAGGAAGGCCTTGTACAGATCTTCGGTGATCGCACTTGAACACACCAACAGCTGGCAGCTCAGGGTACTCATTACCGCCGCCAAAATTGCCGACAGCAAAATGCCTGCAATCCATGGGTTGAACAGCAACATCGCCAGCTCGATAAACACGCGCTCGCCGTTTTGCGACACGTTGCCCGCCTGGTCCGGGTTATTGGCGAAGTAAGCAATGCCGAAGAAACCAACGGCAATGGTGCCCGCCAGACACAGGATCATCCAGGTCATGCTGATGCGACGCGCGCTGCGGATAGTGCGGTGAGAGTCGGCCGCCATAAAGCGCGCCAGAATGTGCGGCTGCCCGAAGTAACCCAGCCCCCAGCCCAGCAGCGAGAGAATGGCCACAAAGTTCAGGCCTTTCAGCATGTCGATATTGGCCGGATTTTGCGCTTCGATAACCAACATCGAAGTATCGATGCCGCCAACAGCAAAGATAACAATCACCGGCGTCAGGATCAGCGCGAAAATCATCAGGCTGGCCTGCACGGTGTCGGTCCAGCTCACCGCCAGGAATCCACCGATAAAGGTATACAGGATAGTGGCCGCAGCGCCGGCCCACAGCGCCGTTTCGTAGCTCATGCCAAAGGTGCTTTCGAACAGACGCGCACCGGCGACGATGCCGGAAGCACAATAGATAGTGAAGAACACCAGAATAACAATGGCGGAGATCACCCGCAGCAGCTTGCTGTTGTCTTCAAAACGGCTGGTGAAATAATCCGGTAACGTCAGGGCATTATTGTTGGCTTCGGTATGAACGCGTAGCCGCCCCGCCACCAGCTTCCAGTTAAGGTAAGCGCCGATGGTCAGGCCAATCGCAATCCAGCTTTCAGAGATGCCGGACAGGAAGATGGCGCCCGGCAGGCCCATCAGCAACCAGCCGCTCATATCCGATGCGCCGGCAGAGAGCGCGGTCACCACGCTGCCCAGGCTACGACCGCCCAGAATGTAGTCGTCAAAGTTATTGGTTGCCCGGTAGGCAAGTAAGCCGATTAACACCATCCCGAAGATATACACCAGGAAGGTGACCAGCATTGGTGTGCTCATTGTCATGAAATTCTCCACTCTCATTATTATTTCGCGCTGTATTGCGATAGTTACTGCTTGCCAATCCGCCGGAACGTGGCGAAAAGCGGACACTCCCGCGAGTGAAAATAGTTTCCTCCCGCAATTGTCTGACCGTCGGCTATCCTAGTTGACCTGTTGATTATCCAACAAGACATTTAACAACAAAGTTACACAAAGTTTACCCTGCGTCACATTTAACCGCCTGCAAGGTTACACCCCACATTCAAAAACAGAGTTGCACCTCATACTAATTCAGCGTTACCCCTGATATTGCTGGGGTTAACGCATGTGGACGGCCGATCCCCGACGCGCCATCCCACAGGCAGAGCAAGAACCATGCCGATTATTGATGTTAAAAAATCGATGGAACTCACACTTCGCTCATCCGCCTGATTTAACACGGTTGCACAAAGTTGCAACATGCAGGATATTGTCTGCATTCATCACAGCACACAACGCACGAACCTATCCCAGCAGCCTATCTGGCCCGCAGTTTGTATAGCCTGATGGGATAGGTTCTTAACACAGGAGTTGGATTGGCATGGGCACTACCACAATGGGCGTGAAGCTCGACGAAGCCACTCGCGATCGAATCAAAAGCGCCGCACAGCGTATCGATCGCACGCCGCACTGGCTGATCAAGCAGGCCATTTTTAATTATCTCGAACGTCTCGAGAACGGTTCCGATATCCCTGAAATTCCGGCGCTTGCCGCTGCCGGCCAGGCCGAAGCGGACGACATTATGCCGCAAGTGCAGGAAGAGTCCCACCAGCCATTCCTTGAATTTGCAGAACAAATTCTGCCGCAGTCGGTTAACCGCGCAGCCATCACCGCGGCCTATCGCCGCCCTGAGACCGAAGCGGTGCCGATGTTGCTCGAACAGGCGCGATTACCTGCCGATCTTGCCAAAGCCACCCATAAGATGGCTTACGACATCGCCGAGAAGTTGCGTAACCAAAAGAGTGCAAATGGCCGCGCCGGTATGGTGCAAGGCCTGCTGCAGGAGTTCTCCTTGTCTTCACAGGAAGGCGTGGCGCTGATGTGCCTGGCCGAAGCCCTGCTGCGTATTCCTGACAAGCCAACCCGCGATGCGCTGATCCGCGATAAAATCAGCAACGGCAACTGGCATTCTCACCTCGGCCGCAGCCCATCGCTGTTTGTTAACGCCGCCACCTGGGGCCTGTTGTTCACCGGCAAACTGGTATCCACTCATAATGAAGCCAACCTGTCACGCTCGCTGAACCGCATTATCGGCAAGAGCGGCGAACCGCTGATCCGTAAAGGCGTGGATATGGCAATGCGCCTGATGGGCGAACAGTTCGTGACCGGCGAAACCATCGCCGAAGCGCTGGCCAACGCCCGCAAGCTGGAAGACAAAGGGTTCCGTTATTCCTACGACATGCTGGGTGAAGCTGCCCTGACCGAAGCCGACGCGCAGGCCTATCTGGTGTCTTACCAGCAGGCAATCCATGCGATTGGCAAAGCCTCGAACGGCCGCGGCATCTATGAAGGCCCGGGCATTTCGATCAAGCTGTCCGCTTTGCACCCGCGTTATAGCCGCGCACAGTACGAACGCGTAATGGAAGAGCTCTACCCTCGCCTGCTGTCATTGACCCTGCAGGCGCGCCAATACGACATCGGCATCAATATCGATGCTGAAGAAGCCGATCGCCTGGAAATCTCGCTCGACCTGCTGGAAAAGCTGTGCTTCGAACCTCAGTTGGCCGGTTGGAACGGCATCGGCTTTGTGATCCAGGCCTATCAGAAACGTTGCCCGTTCGCCATCGACGCGGTGATCGACATGGCGCAACGCAGCCGCCGTCGCCTGATGATCCGTCTGGTAAAAGGCGCCTACTGGGACAGCGAAATCAAACGCGCCCAAATGGACGGGCTGGAAGGCTATCCGGTCTACACCCGCAAGGTCTACACCGACGTTTCTTATCTGGCCTGCGCCCGCAAACTGCTGGCGGTGCCGAACCTGATTTATCCGCAGTTCGCTACCCATAACGCCCATACCCTGAGCGCGATTTATCATCTGGCGGGCAACAACTACTATCCTGGCCAGTATGAGTTCCAGTGCCTGCACGGCATGGGCGAACCGCTGTACGAGCAAGTGGTAGGTAAAGTGGCCGACGGTAAGCTGAACCGTCCATGCCGCATCTATGCACCGGTCGGCACCCATGAAACGCTGTTGGCGTATCTGGTGCGTCGCCTGCTGGAAAACGGCGCTAACACCTCGTTCGTTAACCGTATCGCCGATGCCACCCTGCCGCTCGACGAACTGGTTGCCGACCCGGTTACCGCGGTCGAAGCCCTGGCCGCCAGCGAAGGTCAACTTGGCCTCCCGCACCCGCGCATTCCGCTGCCGCGTGAGCTCTATGGCACCAAGCGCATCAACTCCAGCGGTCTCGACCTGTCGAACGAACAGCGCCTGGCCTCCCTGTCCAGCGCACTGCTGACCAGCGCTACTCAACCCTGGCGCGCAGAGCCGATTATCGACGCCGAGCTGGATCAGGGCGTGGAGCAACCGGTAATTAACCCTGCCGAGCCGGGCGACGTGGTCGGTTACGTGCGTGAAGCTACCGAAGGTGAAGTCAGCCGGGCGCTCGACGCCGCCGCTGCCGCCGGTCCAATCTGGTTTGCTACCCCACCATCCGAGCGTGCCGCCATTCTGGAGCGTGCTGCCGAACTGATGGAAGGCCAACTGCAAAGCCTGTTGGGCATTCTGGTGCGCGAAGCGGGCAAAACCTTTAACAACGCCATCGCCGAAGTGCGCGAAGCGGTCGATTTCCTGCATTACTACGCCGGTCAGGTACGCGATGATTTCGCCAATGACAGCCACCGTCCGCTGGGCCCGGTGGTGTGTATCAGCCCGTGGAATTTCCCGCTGGCCATCTTCACCGGTCAGATTGCCGCTGCGCTGGCGGCAGGCAACAGCGTTCTGGCCAAACCGGCAGAGCAAACGCCGCTGATCGCCGCACAGGCGGTGCGCATTCTGCTGGAAGCCGGCATTCCGCAAGGCGTGCTGCAGCTACTGCCAGGCCAGGGCGAAAGCGTCGGCTCGGTTCTGGTCAATGACGCTCGGGTTCGTGGCGTGATGTTTACCGGCTCTACCGACGTTGCCGGCATTTTGCAGCGCAGCATCGCAGGCCGTCTGGATCCGCAAGGTCGCCCAACGCCGCTGATTGCCGAAACCGGCGGTCTGAACGCCATGATCGTCGACTCTTCCGCACTGACCGAACAGGTGGTGACTGACGTGGTCGCCTCCGCATTCGACAGCGCGGGCCAACGCTGCTCCGCCCTGCGTATCCTGTGCATTCAGGAAGACGTGGCGGAACACACGCTGCAAATGTTGCGCGGCGCGATGGCCGAATGCCGCATGGGTAACCCGGAACGCCTGTCGACCGATATCGGACCGGTGATCGACGCCGAGGCCAAGACCGGTATCGAACGTCATATTCAGGCGATGCGCGCCAAGGGCCGTAAAGTCTACCAGGCCGCGAAAGGCAATGTGCAGGATGAGAAAGAGTGGTCCCGTGGCACCTTTATCAAGCCAACCCTGATCGAACTGGACAGCTTCGACGAGCTGCAAAAAGAGATCTTCGGCCCGGTGCTGCACGTGGTCCGCTTCCAACGCACCAATCTGGAGTCGCTGGTCGATCAGATCAACGCCGCCGGCTATGGTCTGACGCTGGGCGTTCACACCCGTATTGATGAAACCATCGCCCGCGTGACCGAGCGCGCCAAGGTGGGCAACCTGTACGTTAACCGCAACATGGTCGGCGCCGTGGTCGGCGTGCAGCCATTTGGCGGCGAAGGCCTGTCCGGCACCGGTCCTAAAGCCGGTGGCCCGCTGTACCTGTATCGCCTGCTGGCCAACCGTCCGGATGATGCGGTGCAACGCACCCTGCACCGTCAGGACGAAGAACGCCCGCTGGAAGCCACCGCGCGGCCACAGTTGCTCAAGGCCCATCAGGCGCTGGAGCAATGGGCGATTGCCGAAAACCAGCGCGATCTGGTGACGCTGGCGCAACGCTACGCCGAACTGGGCCAGGGCGGTACGTTACGCCCTCTGCCTGGCCCTACCGGCGAGCGCAATACCTATGCCCTGTTGCCGCGTGAGCGCGTACTCTGTCTGGCCGATAACGAGGCCGATGCCTTGACGCAGTTGGCCGCGGTACTGGCCGTCGGCAGCAGCGTGCTGTGGCCGGAAGCCGAGCTGCAACGCACCCTGTATCGCCGCCTGCCGGCGGTGGTTCAGGCCAGCATCAGCTTCAGCAAAGACTGGCAGCAGGACAAGGTGGAGTTCGATGCCGCCATTTACCACGGCGACGCCGATCAGCTGCGCACCCTGTGCGAGCAAATCGCCCAGCGCAGCGGCGCGATCGTTTCAGTGCAGGGCTTTGCCCACGGCGAAACCAACATCCTGCTGGAGCGCCTGCTGATCGAACGCTCGCTGAGCGTCAATACCGCAGCCGCCGGCGGTAACGCCAGCCTGATGACCATAGGGTAATAATGTGAACTAATGAACCTCAGGGCGCAGCATAATAGCTGCGCCTTTTTTATTAACAATAGTTATCTAC
>NZ_JACJFQ010000068.1:0-6100 GCF_014164835.1 Serratia sp. OS31
CTCCTATGCAATATATCGAATATATTATCAACAGCACATACGCAAATTCTATGATAACAACTCTTATTCATAGCTTGAATAGACCAATTTTCACGCCTACTTTATCTTGATTCTGCTGCTTCATCAGACTCATCTTTGAATCCTGGAACTGCTTAATGCTCACCCCTTGCTTGATGGCACGCTGTGGATCATTGAGAATCTCCACCTTGCTAAAATTCACTTTCCTATCGATTCCTATAACACCTTTGTTCTCAACAACCCAGTTGTTACGTTTCGTTTCCTTGTAACCTGCAACCTCCCCATTCTTTTTAAACAAAGGAACCTTAACCGTCGTTTCCCCTTCCTTCTTTATTTTTATAACGCTACCTTTTTTAACTTTTTCTCTCAACAACTCATCCGGTAAGTTTGTACCCCAGATGGTCAACTCTTTTTCACCCTTGATAGTCTTAAGTCGAATAAAGTTCTGCCGCTTATTTTTCGGATCGTTGTTATAATGCGTTCTCCCTGTTTCTACAACTTCATAGAGGTTTCGAGTACGATCTGGTTCGTCTCTAATTTTATTCTTTAAGGCAAAGTCATGTTTATGTGTGGCCTTAACGTCATACCCTTTCCCCTGGAGTTTTTGCGCAAATCCCGCCCGTAGATCCCTCAAATCAGATTTTCGAATATTAATTCTATTACCTGCATTATCGGGTATGCGCATGACGACATGCACATGTGGGTTATCTGTATCCTGGTGATAGGCCATCACAAACCGATTATCAGGATATTTTTCCTTAATAGCCTTTTGAACGGCATCAAGCATATCCTCTTGGGATACACCTACAGAAGAATTGGTATTAAACATCATATTGTGCGAAATATGCGGATTTTTATCGTCATCAAGGCGTGTTCTGTCTTCTGGCGAAACCATATAATCATAAGCATCCACCACATCCTTATCCCCCTCATACTCCCGTCCTTCATCGTCTCTTAGCTTCAAATCAGCATCGCGACTGATGTAATTTATCGAATTCTTTATTCCTCTAGCGGTCTTAGCATTCCCGGTGATTTTCACCATAACTTCACGACTTGCCCCTTTTGCCGCCGCGCGTTGTTTTACACTCTTTTTGTAAGTAGCTCCACCGTTCCTGGCTTTATGCGCCAGTGGGTTTTTAGCCGCACGCTCACTCCGGGCCTTCCTTATTTTATACTCTTTATCAATACTAACGCCCATTATGCGATCCCCGCTTTCTATAATTACTACGGTTTATTCCTAACGTTGTTAACCTATCTACTTGGGATTTTAGTGCTTCAATGTTCTCATTGAGACGTTGAACATCTTCCAAAAAATCAGCATCATTGATGGTCAATATCTGTTTTTTAGAAATGATGTAATGCAAATTACGCCCCACTATATCTACTGCATTCCTGGCCCTTCTAAGCTCTGCGACTTCATCAGGATAAAGTGCAGGGTCATCTATCAATGACGACGCAAGTCTGAAACGTGATTCTTTTGATAACGACCATCCATTTTTTTCGGCGGCCCGTTGTAATTTTTCTTTTAATTCACAGCTAACTTTTACGTTCAACTTTTCCGTATTATCTGTAAAGTTAAAATCATTAACCGTATAGCCCGCACCATTATTATTAGCTATAATAGTCATAGCTATTTTTTTTAATAGTGAAGCAGGCGTTAAACCGGCCTTTGTTGATTCCTTCCTAAAGATAGCATCATCATTAGGCTCTAAACGTATCTGTATCTTCCTGCTTTCTTCCTTCATCGAGAGCCTCCGGCAGCGTTGGCAAAGTACAACATATGCGGCATGAAATGGCGTCATATGGGGTCATTTTGCCTATCTTGCCTCCTGTAGTTATCTGTTGCAAGTATATTTCTCCTGTCTTACAAACCCAAAAAACGAGCTGTAATCGCTGTAAAAGCATGGTGTTAACGTATCTAGATGGATTCGCTATGCTTATCCATCAAGACAACGGAAATCACGCCCAGGCTGCCGCTATGCGTCAGCCTGCCCGTTCACCGTTGCGAGCACGTTAAAAATAGTCTGTGTTGCTATAATTCTGTTTAAGCTTAGCAGGGCGGAGGGTGGGATTTTGCTTTATGGGAGTTCGTAACGCCTTTGGCGGCTTCGGGGGAATGTTACGGCGGTGATCTTCTTCTTTTTTCTTTTCCCCCTTCATGCCCTTTCGGGCATAAAAAAGGGAGCCTTAGCCCCCTCCCTTTCGCTATCTAATTCTGGTTAAGTCGTATTTCTCACCGTACCACTCAACCAACTGCTCTGGAGACTCTTTAGCCTCGAACGCTTGAAAAATAAAATCATCACTAAGAGAAATATCTTCCATTGTTAAACCATATCTGTTCTCAAAAATCCGTTTAACTCCTGCCCTGTAGTAGTGAATAGACTTTGTGTAAATCACTTTACTTTTCATAGCGCATACCCCCGCAAGTAATCAACCCACCAACGCAGGTCATCCCATGCGTGTGCTTTCATTGCCGGTACGCGGGTTTGTTTTCCGCTTGCGAGTTGTTTTGCGAGCTGTATAATATCAATTGGCATTTTTAATTCCTCGACAGTCTTAGATTTGCCTGAGAGCCGGATTGTTAGCGCAACCCGGCTTTCTTTTTTTAGATGGCTTGGATTACTTCGTTTACTTCCTTCACAACATAGTTATAACCCTTGTTGTTCTGGCCGAACTGGAAAGCGGCATCATACTTATTTAGTGCATTTGTGATATAGCGGCAAATTACAACTTCACCAAAAGAGTTTTCTGCTATAAATACGACTTCAAAGCGAGTTAAGCGGAGAGTGTCAAAACTGCGGGATGGTACATTCATATTCTTTACTCCAATCACCTACGGGGTGTACCGACTGAACCGTTCTTGATTCAATAAAACCATTATACATCGTTTGATATCATGCGACAAATTATATTTAACGATTTTAATAAAAAGGGCGGGTTTCCCCGCCTTGTGTTAATTTGTTTTTTCTAATTGTTTTTTGCCTTTTGCTTTTCTTTGTCCATTTGTTCCATACATTTCGCGGATTTCTTCGATGGTGTGTGTTTTCCTGTTGTAAACACTTTTATGCTCCTCTGGTCTGTAATACCACTCTTTTTTACTAGGTGCCCACTTGCATTTTAGCGATTTAAGTATCTCTTTATGATTTTTAGTTTCACCTCGAATCCAAACCCAGTTTCCTATCACTTCGAATATTACCCCTTCCAACGTCACAATCGTTTTTAATACAGTTTCAATTTCATCACTGTAGTTATACACATCATCTTCATTCTGTGATTGAAATTGATTTATTTTCTCAATGTTATTAGTAAGGAATTCATACGCCGCATTAATCATTTTCATCATTTCTGCGCCGATTGGGTTTTTATCTGGGTGATATTTAACAGCGAGGCGTTTAAATGCTTTTTTCAGTTCTGCCTGATTAACTTCACCAGTTAAACCGAGAACGTTGAGGGCTTCTTGAATGTTCATAATTTTATTCCTAGCGCCGTTCGGGGCGTACCGTTCAAATCACTGCTGACTTGATAAAACCATTATACATCGTTTGATGACTATCGCAATATGTTTATGCACGTAAGTGCATGAAAAGCGGCACTATGTAGTAGAAAATTACACTATTATAACCCCGCTGATGCCCGCCCTTGGGCGGTACAATATTGCATAAAGCAAAATCCCCCCTCCGCCCTGCTAAGCCTATACGCGCCAACAGACGACGCAGACGCAAAACCAGCCCCTTCCTCGGTGAGCGGTCAGAACGACGCACAGCGCCGTTTTGAGCGTGATTTCCGAGGCGTTAGCGGATGCGCTTGCGCAGACGGTTACGGGGGAGAACGTAGAGAACAAACAGTAAGGGAATAAACACAATCAAAAATGGCGGCGCCGGCCGGTGGCCATGTGTAAAAATGATGGTGTTTTCATGCCTGGTGCCTGGCTGCAGAATGCGCCTTTGACGTCAAATTGACAAATACGGATGTTTACCGGCCAACAATAACAAAAAATTATACTCCCCTACGGTCAGCGTTCCGCGTGTGTTCGGGTTCTCTTTTGACTGCCAGCTGCGCGGCAGACACTCAAACAGTGCGGCGGCTTGTTCAACGCTCAACCCGGCAGCTTCCCTCAACTGCCTAACGTCGTCAGCGCTGGGTTTATTCTGCACCGTCATCAGCTCCGGTTGCTTCTGCGTCAAAACAAACTGCGGATGTTCACCGGCAAGTAACAGCAGGAACTGAAACTCACCGGGCCGGATGCCGATCGTCTCTTTTGACGTTTCAGACTCCTTTTTTTGCCACGTAGCCAAAGTAACGCCAAAAAGCGCAGCAAGATTTTTTTGCGTCAATCCGAGTTGATTTCTCAGCTTTGCGATTTCCGAGCCGGTCGGTGTCGTCATTCTTCACCCTTAAAAAATTCGGAATCGAGTAAAATTTTCGTTGAGCGTAATTTGGGTAAATCTAGCTCTTTTAATTCGTCTTTACTGCTTGCTGTAAACTGTGAGACTTGATCCACAAATTCCTTTTCCGTTCCGTCAGGAAAGCGTTTACGTTTGATTCTTGTAAACACGGCTTCTAACTGCCCGTTATCCAATTTAAAAATTTCTGTTTTGAACGTATTCATTCCGCTGGAACCGGCATGATGATAAACGCAGGTCTTAGACATTGCTTTGCCCTCTTAGCTGGCTAATAAACCCAACGACTCGAATAGTTTCATCCATCGTTAATCCTTTGATATTGATTTTATAATTTTCGTAGCAATAGCGTTGAACCTCACCACCGATCCCCTCATGACTCAATCCACATACTCTATCGCTGTGATCATAGCGAGGCCGTTCGACACTGACTAAACGGCTCATCGCATCGATAAACCACTCTTTAGCCTGTTTTCTGTCAACATCCTTTTGGCGCTGGCTAGCCGCATCAGCAAGTTTTTCCCGGAGGCGGGTGAATAATCGCCTGCGAATATCCCGACTGATCGCCGTTGGTGTTCTACTGTGGGAAATTTTAATCGCGATATCGCTGCAATGGTCAATGACGGCCAATAGCTGAAACTGTTGATATGAGCAGGTGATTATGATGCTGTAATGCCGATATTCAGGAGAGCGCAAGACTTGACGCCATTGCTGAGACTGTAGGCGGTCAATGTGCCATCCATCCCCTAACAGCAGGCAAACTTGCTCAAGGGTTAGGATGTGTTCTTTTGAAAAGGTGCTATGCATGGTTATTCCTCTCGCCATTCGGGGCGTACCGTTGTTAATTTTACCGTTCGTCGGCAGTCGTATAAACCTCATCGCCTGCGCGCTTTCCTACTGCGATCACTAACAAAATGATTTCAGTATCGTTAACTTCATAAACCAATCTATAGCCTGATGAACGAAGTTTAATTTTGTATCTATTCTGATGACCACTCAGACGAGACGCGGGTACATGCGGGTTCTGCAAACGCTCGGCCAACTTCTTTTTTAGCTGTTCCCGGATCGTGTGTCCCAATTTCCCCCATTCTTTCAGGGCTCTTTTTTCAAACTGGAGGTTATAGGTCATCGAGGGAAACGCTCACAAACTCGGCATCTTTCATGCGTTCATCGGCAATACGATTCAACTCAGCATCTTCCGCCAACTCGCGATAGTAGGCGTAAAGCTCTGGAGGAACACAGTAGAATGCCGGTTCGTTACGATTAAGGATCGCGACCGCTTCACCGTCCCCGTCAGCAACGGTTCCCATCGGATTTTTTTTCAGGTCGGTGATCGACGCTGCCGTAGTCGTTAAAATCTGGTAAGTCATGATACCCCCCCACTTCAATGGAACACCAATAATAGCACTATTAAAAGCACCTTTCAATGTATCTAACTGCGAAAATCTTCTTCGAACGGTTCCATTAATTCTTTTATATATGAAATGCCAAATTCGTTTTTTATATCTTCTTTAATTCTTTGAGAAAGTAATTTAACAGCATCTGTTCTCGCTGCCATTTCGATTGTACAATCGTAAAGTCTATCTAGCATGAAAGTTGTTTTGGTAATATTCGAACCATATTTAGACAAGGCGTAAATTAAAAACTTCCCGCCTTCTTTATCGTTATGTTTCTCCATAAAC
>NZ_JACJFQ010000069.1:0-5657 GCF_014164835.1 Serratia sp. OS31
AAGTGAAACGCCGTAGCGCCGATGGTAGTGTGGGGTCTCCCCATGCGAGAGTAGGACACTGCCAGGCATCAATCAAGCCAAGAGGCCATCCGCAAGGATGGCCTTTTTGCTATGCGGAAAAGAAAAAATGACGCAGCCAGTCGGTACCTAGATCTAGATAGCCGATCCTCGACAATATCCTGTGAATAAATCCCTCCTCGTTATATTTATGGTTATAAATATGAACAATATTTAAAAAACATAACTGTTCTCGAGTGAATATAAGCCTGTCTGAATAGAATTGTTTTAGTTTATAGCAATTAGTCTATCTCTAAGAAAAACCGTGATTAATCACCTTAATTATTGCCATTGATGCATTACCTAATTAATTTATATAGAAATTACCTTATAAAACAATTAGAAGTATTTAACCCGTTGATGTTCTCCAGCTAAAAGCAATATCAATGAAAACAAATATTAGCCTGACGAGCCGAATCGAGTAGACTAGGTGGAGGTTCATTTCCGTATAGGTATTTATCGTTATGTCTACTGAAAGCGCGTCATTAAAAAACCACAATACCTTTGCGCTCCCGGTCAACGCAGCGCATCTGGTCATTGCCAACACCATCGAATTGATGATCAAGGTTTGGCAGAAAACGCAGAAGCGCCAAGAGCCGCTGCTGGTACTCGGTGAAGGAAGTAACGTCCTGTTTCTTGAGGACTTTGCCGGTACGGTCATGATCAATCAATTAAAAGGCATTGATATCCGAGAAGAAAAAGATGCCTGGTTTCTCCATGTCAGCTCCGGTGAGAATTGGCATGGCCTGGTTTGTCGCACTCTTGATATCAGCATTCCTGGCCTGGAAAATTTGGCTCTGATCCCTGGCCTGGTCGGTTCTGCCCCCATTCAGAATATCGGCGCCTATGGCATCGAGCTCAAGAGCGTATGTGACTACGTTGATCTATTGGATCTGAGTACGGGAGCTATCGATCGCATTCCGGCGTCAGATTGTGGGTTTGGCTACCGTGAAAGCATTTTCAAACATCATTTTCAGAAGGGGCACATCATTGTTGGCGTAGGCTTACGCCTGAACAAGCAATGGAACCCGATGCTTAATTATGGCGATCTGACAAAGCTGGATCCGGACACGGTGACCCCGCGTCAGGTATTTGACTCAGTGTGCGCCATGCGTCGCAGTAAGCTGCCGGATCCGAAGGTGATGGGTAATGCCGGCAGTTTCTTCAAAAATCCGTTGGTCAGTAGTGAAAAGGCTACTGCGCTGATGGCCGAATATCCTGGGATGCCGCATTACCCACAGCAGGATGGTCAGGTGAAGCTGGCTGCAGGTTGGTTGATCGACCAGTGTCAGTTGAAAGGCCATCAGATGGGCGGCGCGGCGGTACACAGCCAGCAGGCGCTTGTATTGGTTAATGTGGATAATGCCACTAGCCAGGACGTGGTCACCTTGGCACGCCATGTGCGCAATACCGTAGCGAAAAAGTTTGATGTATGGTTAGAGCCAGAAGTTCGCTTTATCGGTAAGGATGGTGAATTGAACGCCGTAGAGGTTCTGTCATGAAGGATACCAAAGTTCCCCTCAAGCTGATTGCGATACTGGCCGATGGCGGTTTCCATTCTGGCGAGCACCTTGGTGAGCTACTCGGTATGAGCCGTGCAGCCATTAACAAGCATATCCAGACCATCCGCGAGTGGGGCCTGGACGTGTTTACCGTACCGGGAAAAGGTTACAGCTTGCCTGGCCCAATCCAATTGTTGGATGCTGAACGTATTCTCAGTCGACTGGCCGATAAGCGTGTCACCGTGTTGCCGGTCGTGGATTCTACCAATCAATATCTGCTGGATCGCATTGCTGAACTGCAGTCGGGTGATGCCTGTGTTGCTGAGTATCAGCAAGCAGGACGTGGCCGGCGTGGACGCCAATGGATCTCTCCATTTGGTGCCAATCTGTATCTTTCGATGTTTTGGCGTCTTGATCAAGGGCCGGCAGCTGCAATGGGTTTGAGCCTGGTGATTGGCATAGTGATGGCCGAAGTGTTGCAAGGCCTCGGTGCGGAGGATGTCAGAGTCAAATGGCCGAACGACTTATACCTTAACGATCGTAAGTTAGCGGGTATCTTGGTCGAATTAACGGGGAAAACCGGGGATGCAGCGCAGCTGGTCATTGGTGCCGGTATCAATTTAGCCATGCGTGAAACCAATGCCAATGCAATTAATCAGGGTTGGATCAACCTGCAGGAAGCGGGGATTAATATCGATCGCAATGAGCTGGCTGCGACTTTGCTTAATGAGCTACGCCAATCGCTGCGTCAGTTTGAGATTGAGGGTTTGACCCCCTTTATTTCACGCTGGCATGCGTTAGATAACTTTATTGATCGGCCTGTTAAGTTATTAATCGGTGAGCAGCAAATATTCGGCACTGCTCGCGGTATCGATCAGCAAGGTGCGTTATTGCTTGAGCAAAATGGTGTTATTAAGCCATTTATCGGGGGAGAAATATCGCTACGTAGTGCAGAGTAATTAATTATTAATAAGGGGCTCTAAAGCCCCTTTTCGTTGATTAAATTACTTTCTCAAACGAACGCTCTCGACGGCATGATTAGCGCTTTTGGTCATAATCAGGCTCGCACGCTCACGTGTCGGAAGGATGTTTTCCTGTAAATTCAATCCATTAATTTCATTCCACAGCTGAGTGGCTATATTTACAGCCTCGGGCTCTGGAAGCTTGGAATAGTTATGGAAATAAGAATCAGGATTGGAAAACGCTCCCTGACGGAATTTAAGGAACCGGTTGATGTACCAGGACTGCAACAGTTCTTCCGGCGCGTCGACATATATCGAGAAATCAACAAAGTCAGAAACAAATACGCGATGCGGATCATGAGGGTAGTCCATACCGCTTTGTAATACGTTGAGCCCTTCCAAAATAAGAATGTCCGGCTGCTCGATGACTTTATTTCCTTCAGGAACAACATCATAAATCAAATGGGAATATACCGGGGCAGTGACACGTTTAGCGCCGGATTTCACTTCAGAAACGAACTTGACCAGGCTGTGCATATCGTAAGACTGTGGAAAGCCTTTTTTCTTCATCAACCCACGTTCGTTCAACACTTTATTGGGATGCAGGAAACCATCGGTGGTTATCAGCTCAACGCTGCGGTGTTCCGGCCAACTGCTAAGCAGTGCCTGCAACAAACGTGCGGTGGTACTTTTGCCTACGGCGACGCTGCCGGCGATACCGATAACGTAGGGGATTTTTTGTCCATCGGTTCCGAGAAATTGCTCAAGTACGGCCTGACGGCGCAGGTTGGAACTGATATAGAAGTTCAGCAACCGCGACAGCGGCAGATAAATCTGAGCCACCTCTTCCAAAGAGAGATCTTCGTTAATCCCTTTTAGTTTAACAATCTCTTCTTCTGACAGTGTCAGCGGCACCGAATCTCGCAACGCAGCCCACTGGGTACGATCGAACTGAAGATAGGGCGTCGCTAAAGATTGATCTCTTTTTATCATAAGCCAAATTCTGCCTGTTAACGCAGGTTGGGAAAGGCGCCGGACGCCAACTCCAGATAATAAACAAGCTGCATATTATAGACAGCTTCGTTTTTGGCGTAGACTTTTTTCGCAAAAGTTATCGATTGGCGGCAGTTTGTGTCAATTGTGAGAAGCGGCGCTCAGTTGATGGCAGAGACGTTGCAAAGCGGTATCTCAAGGAAATGATACCGCTTTCATGCTAGCTGGCGATGGCAGGGGAGGTTTGGTTTACTGCAAACAGGCGTTTGTAGTAGATGACCGTTGGGTGATAGTAGCCATCGGGTGCGGCGGCATAGTCGGGTAACTCTCCGAGGCAGCGATAGCCCAATGAGCGATACAGCGCCTCTGCAGCGGAACCTGCCTGCGTGTCGAGATACAGCAAGCCGCGCTGCTGCTGAAGCGCTGACTGTTCCAATGCTTTCATCAGGGCCTGTCCGACACCGTTGCGGCGTGCCCGGCTGTGGACTAACAGTTTTTGTACTTCAGCCCGGTTGCGCCCATTCGGTTTCTGGCACAGCTCCAGTTGTACTGTGCCAATGACGCCGCGCTCGTC
Source organism: Serratia sp. OS31 (assembly GCF_014164835.1). Taxonomy (NCBI): domain Bacteria; kingdom Pseudomonadati; phylum Pseudomonadota; class Gammaproteobacteria; order Enterobacterales; family Yersiniaceae; genus Serratia; species Serratia sp. OS31. Next base: position 4,089 of record NZ_JACJFQ010000069.1, read on the forward strand.
TCTGGCAATCCACAACAACAGCTCTCCTTTGGCCAAGGCCGGCCTCAGGCTGTGGAAGTAGCTCTCGGCGTCTTCATGTGGGATCAGTGTGTCGTAGCCCACGGAGGCTCCGTGCGTTACTGCATCGGTCAACAGGCGAGCCAGTTCATTACGGTAAATGGGCAGCGTGGCGGCATTAATCAGGACAATTTTCATCGGTCATTCCTCCTGGGTGAGGGGGTAATGAAGACAAGCAATAATTGCGCCAGAGCGACGGTGGAGACTGTGGCGGCGAAAACGGTGAGAAATAATGATAGCTGATGTCATTATGTGGGGCACTCATCCCTTTTTTGGTGCATCGATATCGCTCACAGTTTCCTGCTTTGGGTTTACGGATTTGAGATAACGGGCACAGGGAAAGAAACGGCCAATACTTGCAAAAAGTGGATTAAATTGTAGAGAATGATGCCTGCAGTTGATGAATCTTTGCACGCTACGCGCTGTAAATTGCAAGATACCGTGCAAAATTGGGTAATTTGTGAGCGAAAGTGCAGCTAACGCAATTTTTTTGTTGCATAGGCCGTCCGGTCTACCTAGAATGCGCTGCACTTGATGCCGGCTTAGCTCAGTTGGTAGAGCAACTGACTTGTAATCAGTAGGTCACCAGTTCGATTCCGGTAGCCGGCACCAATCAAGTCACAGTAGTTAAAATCTGGTGGGGTTCCCGAGCGGCCAAAGGGAGCAGACTGTAAATCTGCCGTCACAGACTTCGAAGGTTCGAATCCTTCCCCCACCACCATATTAGACCTTGAAGTCCGGGTCGCATCGAACGGTAATAGTGATAGGATCACCGTTCGAGGAAGGGTAAGAACCTTCGACAAGGTTCGAGTCTCACGCAGTGAGACAACGCGCTTTAGCGCGGCCCGAAGGGTGAGGAGCGAAGTGACGAATAATCCTTCCCCCACCACCATATCTTGCCTTAGGCAGTTAACTGGCCAGCGATAATCTCGCAACGGTTGACCTGCAGAAGGAGAAGGCGAAAGCCTTCGCAAGGTTCGAGTTGTACAGCGCATAGCGCAGCCAGCTCGAAGGGTGAGAGTTAAGCGATAAACAATCCTTCTCCTCCCTTAAAATTCTACAGAAAAGTCAGGTAGCCGAGTTCCAGGATGCGGGCATCGTATAATGGCTATTACCTCAGCCTTCCAAGCTGATGATGTGGGTTCGATTCCCACTGCCCGCTCCAAGATGTGCTGATATAGCTCAGTTGGTAGAGCGCACCCTTGGTAAGGGTGAGGTCGGCAGTTCGAATCTGCCTATCAGCACCACTTCTTATCATCTCGCCCCCTGATTTTCTTTCTGTTCTGGATTCAACAAGCAAATGCTTGGTTGATGTGGTGATACCACCGATTTATCCGTGTCTTAGAGGGACAATCGATGTCTAAAGAAAAGTTTGAACGTTCAAAACCGCACGTTAACGTCGGTACTATCGGCCACGTTGACCACGGTAAAACTACCCTGACTGCAGCAATCACCACCGTTCTGGCTAAAACCTACGGCGGTTCTGCACGTGCTTTCGACCAGATCGATAAC
>NZ_JACJFQ010000006.1:0-216451 GCF_014164835.1 Serratia sp. OS31
GTCATATACAGGTCCTTTTACGACTGCGGATAATACCATTTGGCAGTGTGTTTTTTTAATTAAGATATTTATTAAAAAGGAAATATCAAAAATATATATTTAAGAATTTTATTTTATTTTTATATAATTATCATTCGATAGTTCATACAATCCCCTGTGGCTTTTAGAGCCACAGGGAACAGATTGAACCATGCAATTGTGCGGGACCATCATACTCGGCGAATTTACAGCGCCGGCTGTACCATAAACTGGCCTGCGCTGCCGCGATCCGCCATTTCCAGCGTCTGGCTGTAGTAGAGGAACGGGAAATGTTCCGAGGTGGACTGATTGAAGTAAACCAGCAGCTCAACGTCCCCGTCGATCCACACCGTGTCTTTCCAACCGCGATCTTCCGCCATTGGTTGCGCACCGTTAACGCGTTTAACCAGGAACTGTACGCCCTGAATGTGGAACGCCTGCGGAGTATCCGCATGGATATTCCAGCGTTCCCAGCTCCCCTGCTGAGTTTGCACATCGATGCGGTTCATGTCCCAGATCGCCCCGTTGATCCCGGCCTGGCTGTCGCCCAAACGGAATTCGCGGGTGCGGCTGACGCTGCCGTCCAACAGCTGATCCGCCAACAGGCGCATCGGCAGGTTATCGGTCACCAGCGGCAATAATCCGGTCGGCTTCAACGTCAGCACCTGGGTTGAAACCAGAATGCTCGAAGGCTCAAACAGACCGCGCAGGCGATCCATAATGCCTGCCGCTTCGCCGGCGGTGATCGTCACCTCATCACCTTTTGACATGTCGATCAAGACTTCGCGGCGTTCGCCCGGTGCCAGCGAAAGCTGCTGTACCGCGACCGGCGCAGGTAAAAAGCCCTGATCGCTGGCGATCACGTTAAGCGGTCGGCCGTCGCTCAGTTGCAGCATGTAGCGACGTGAGTTGGAAGCATTAAGCAGGCGCAGGCGCACCCAACCGCGGGAAACTTCGATGTACGGATTTTGCACGCCGTTAACCAACAGCGTATCGCCGACAAAGCCCCCCTGCGACGGCGGGTCATATTCCGGGGTACCAAAATTATCGAGTCGCTTGTCCTGAATGATTAACGGGAAGTCATCTACGCCATAGTGATTCGGCAACGGCAGCGATTTGCTGACCTCGTCCTCGACCAGCCACAGCCCGGTCAAGCCATTGTAAACATGCGGAGCCATGCGGTTGGGGGTGTTGGCGTGATACCAGCACGTCGCCGCGTTCTGGCGGATCGGCAGCACCGGCGACCAGTCTACGTTGGGAGACATCATGCGCGGTGCGCCGCCCATCAACGTACCCGGCACTTGCAGGCCGCTGATGGTCATCGCCACCGGCTCCGGCAGGCGGTTGCTGTAAATCAGCTTTACGTCATCACCGTTGTAAACCCGCACCGTCGGCCCAAGGTACATGCCGTTGATGCCCCACACCGACGCCTTGCGGTTATCCATAAATGCCCAGTGGGCGCGCTGCAAGGTTAAAAACAGCGGTTGGCCACGGCGGGATTCCAGCAACGGGGGAACAGGTAACGGGGTCTGCGTTCCGCTCGCCTCAGCCCTCAGCGGCACGGCTCCCGCGCACAGCGCCAAGCCCGATGCCTGAATAAACTGACGTCGACTGAGTGACATATTTTCTCCATGAAAAGCAATGACTAAACTTGGTGTAAAAACCCAACCCCGAAGGGGTTGGGCGTTAACGGCATTTGGCGCCGTTTAAAAGTTCATTCTTTGAAGCCGGTAGGAATATTATTTTCCGGCGGCATTGCGCTGGGCGACTTCCGCATCCAGCTCGGCGATTTTCGCCAGCATCAGCTCATGACAATGGGCCGCCAGCTTACGCACATTTTCTCTACCATAGCCGCTGATATCGACCGGCTCCAACATTTCGACGATCGCATGACCATTATTCCAACGGTTAAGATTAATTTTACCGCTGGTGGTAGAAACGCAGATGGGCACAATCGGCACCCCGGCGGCGATTGCCGCATGGAATGCGCCGGTTTTAAACGGCATCAGCCCGCGCCCGCGGCTGCGGGTGCCTTCCGGAAACATCCAGATAGAAATGTCGCGTTTTTTAAACTGTTCGGCGACCTGTGCGATGGTGCCGTGCGCTTTGGCACGATTATCACGGTCAATCAGCAGGTTACCGGTCAGCCAATACAGCGGGCCGAAGAACGGCACCCACAGCAGGCTTTTTTTACCCACGGTCACGGTACGCGGCTGTACCGCTTTGGCGGCGGTCACCATATCGTAGTTATTCTGGTGGTTGGCGATGTAAATGCAGTTGCCATTTTTGGCCGCATCGGCCGGTACGCGGACTTCCACCTTTAAACCGAATAACCCGGAAAGGCGGCCAAACAGATGACCGAAGGTCGCCACATGACGAGGATCGCGCGGGCTGAACAAACAGTAGATAGAACCGAAGATGCACACCAAAATACAATACAGAGTGGCAAGAATGGCACGCAAAATTAATAACATAACAACCTCATTAGCACACTGCCGACGCAGCCTGAAGCGCTGCGCAGATCCCTTTACTCATTCTTTGATTGCAGGGGCTGAAAACCTGCCCTGCATTTTTTTGCTATTTTCCCGCCAGCCGGCGATACGCACAATAATTTTATGCAGAGAAATGTTAACTATTTGAAAATAATTGCCGGTTACGTGAAAAAAAGCGGGCGCAATATGCTGCGCCCGCTGGTTATTCCCTCTGGGTTACTCTTCGCTGTCGCCCGTCGGCGCTCGCGCAGGGGCGTCGATCTCCACGCGATCGATACGCTGCAGACCACGTGGCAGTGATGTACCTTTACGGCCCCGCTCCGCACGGAATTTCTGCAAATCTTCCGGACGCAGCGTCAGCTTGCGTTTACCCACATGCAGCGTCACGGAGGTCTGCGGCGGCAACACGAACAGCCATGTCAGCTTGTCTTCACCAGAGGCAGCCTGCGCCGATGGGATAGAGACAATCTTGTTGCCCTTGCCCTTCGACAGCTGAGGCAGATCGGCAACCGGGAACAGCAGCATGCGGCCCGCCGCGGTAATCGACAGCAGCATATCGTCGTCGCCGTGAATTTCCATCGGCGCCAGCGCTTTGGCGTTGTCCGGCAGGGTTATCATCGCCTTGCCGGCACGGTTACGCGCCACCAAATCGTTGAAGGTACAAACGAAGCCGTAACCGGCGTCGGAAGCCATCAGCAATTTTTGGTCGTCCGCTGCCATCAGCACCTGCTCAATGGTGGCACCTGGCGGTGGCGTCAGCTTGCCGGTCAGCGGCTCACCCTGCCCGCGTGCCGAAGGCAGCGTCAACGGATCCAGCGCGTAGCTGCGTCCGGTGGAGTCGATAAACACCACCGGCTGGTTGGTTTTGCCGCGCGCCGCGCTGCGGAAGCTGTCACCCGCCTTGTAGCTCAGGCCGCTTGGGTCGATATCGTGGCCCTTAGCGCTGCGCACCCAGCCCATTTCAGACAGCACAATGGTCACCGGCTCAGAAGGCACAAAGTCGTGCTCACTCATCGCCTTGGCTTCCGCACGCTCGGTAATCGGCGAGCGGCGATCGTCGCCGTAGGCCAATGCATCGGCCTGGATTTCTTTCTTGATCAGGGTGCTCAGCTTGCGCTCGGAGGCCAGCAGCGCCTGCAGTTGATCCCGCTCTTTAGCCAGTTCATCCTGCTCACCGCGGATCTTGAACTCTTCCAGCTTCGCCAAGTGACGAAGTTTCAGTTCGAGTATCGCTTCGGCCTGAGTGTCTGTAATGCCAAAACGCGCCATCAGCACCGGTTTGGGCTCGTCCTCACTGCGGATGATGTGGATCACTTCATCGATATTGAGGAACGCCACCAGCAAACCTTCGAGGATGTGCAGGCGTTTCAGCACTTTTTCCAGGCGGTAATTCAGGCGGCGGCGCACCGTGTCGCGACGGAACGCCAGCCACTCGGTCAGGATTTCCACCAGCCCTTTGACCTGCGGGCGGTTGTCCAGACCGATCATGTTCATGTTGATGCGGTAGCTGCGTTCCAGATCGGTGGTAGCGAACAGGTGGTTCATCACCTGATCCAGATCGATGCGGTTGGAGCGCGGCACAACCACCAGCCGCGTTGGGTTCTCGTGATCGGATTCATCACGCAGATCTTCAACCATCGGCAGCTTTTTGGCGCGCATCTGGCTGGCGATCTGCTCCAGCACCTTGGCGCCGGAAACCTGATGCGGCAAGGCGGTGATCACCGCACTGCCGTCTTCTTTCTTCCAAACGGCACGCATACGTACTGAACCGCGGCCATTTTGATAAATTTTGCGAATTTCGTCGCGCGGCGTGATGATCTCGGCTTCGGTCGGGAAGTCCGGCCCCTGCACGAATTCGAGCAGGTCTTCAAGCGAAGCCCCCGGTCGCTCAAGCAGCTCCACCGCAGCGGCAGCCACTTCACGCACGTTGTGCGGAGGGATATCGGTCGCCATGCCCACGGCAATGCCGGTGGTACCGTTCAGCAGAATGTTGGGCAGGCGTGCCGGCAACATCTTCGGTTCCTGCATCGTGCCGTCAAAGTTCGGCACCCAGTCAACGGTGCCCTGGCCCAGCTCGGCCAGCAACACTTCCGCATATTTGGACAGGCGCGATTCGGTATAACGCATCGCGGCGAAGGATTTCGGATCGTCCGGTGCCCCCCAGTTCCCCTGGCCGTCCACCAGCGGATAGCGATAAGAGAACGGCTGCGCCATCAATACCATGGCTTCATAACAGGCGCTGTCGCCGTGCGGATGGTATTTACCCAGCACATCACCTACGGTACGGGCGGATTTTTTGAATTTGGCGCTGTTGCTCAGCCCCAGTTCCGACATGGCGTAGATGATGCGGCGCTGTACCGGCTTCAAACCGTCACCGATGTACGGCAACGCCCGATCCATGATGACGTACATGGAATAGTTCAGATAGGCGTTTTCAGTGAATGTGTGCAGCGGTAAACGCTCTACACCGTCATGAGTCAGATCACTCATTACTCAATTATCCTCAGACCGTGGCTTGGCAATCCCTGGACGACAAAGGGTTGATTCTGCCTGCGATAGTAACCCATCAGCGGGGTAGCTGTCACAGATGGCTCTGCAATCATCCGGCGAAGCCGGCGTATCAGGCAGTTTTATGCAAAATAGCGCTATGCGGCGACGCATTTATTGACTCACAGTCAACACTGTTGTGCGCTGGATCGCATTTTTACCTGTATTGCTAACGATTACACTCCTTATCAGCGAAATGTTTCCCGCCCCTGACGCGGAGAACATCACACATTTTAATTCTGACAGGAGCCGTGAAAGATGAGCAATATCCTGATTATCAATGCTAAAAAGCAGTTTGGCCATTCCAACGGCGAACTCAACCAAACTCTGAGCGACGTGGCGGAAAGCTTCCTCCGCGATGTACAGCATCAGGTGCAAGTCACCGTCGTCGACGACGGTTACGACATCGATGCCGAGGTGCAAAAATACCTGTGGGCCGACGTGGTGATTTATCAGATGCCGGGCTGGTGGATGGGCGAGCCGTGGATCCTGAAAAAATACATTGATGAAGTGTTCACCGCCGGGCACGGCAGCCTGTACGCCAGCGATGGTCGCACCCGTTCAGACGCCGGCAAGAAGTACGGCTCCGGCGGCCTGATCCAGGGCAAGAAATACATGCTGAGCCTGACCTGGAATGCCCCGCTGGAAGCCTTTACCGACCCGGATCAGTTCTTCCATGGCGTCGGCGTCGACGGCGTGTATCTGCATTTCCATAAGGCCAATCAGTTCCTGGGAATGGAAGCGCTGCCGACCTTTATCTGTAATGATGTGATTAAACAACCGGATATCGACAGCGACATCGCACGTTATCGCGCGCATCTGACCGAAATTTTTGCTTAACTGGCATTATGCACGTCAATCAATGAGGTAATGATGATCACCGTAATTGCAGAAATCAAAACCAAGCCGGGCCACCGTGAAACGGTTCTGAAGGCGATTGAGAAACTGGTTCCGCTGGTACTGGCAGAGGATGGCTGTAGCGAATATACGCCGATGATCGACAGCCACACCCAGGCGCCATGGCAGAAGCTGTCGCCGGACTCGGTGTTTATGCTGGAGAAATGGGCCAGTCAGGCGCATCTGGAAAAGCATCTGGATATCGCTCACATGCACCGCCATCGTGACACCATCAAAGACAGCGTGCTGGGCGTGACCATTCACGTGCTGGGCAACGCCCTGTAAGCCCTGTAGGGACCGTCAATCGGTTCCTACAGCGTCTGCGCATCAATATGCGCACTGACGTAGTCCAGAAAACAGGTAATACGCGCCGCCAACTGGGTATTGCGGTAATACACCGCATTAATCGGTTGGCGCACGTCCAGCGTTTCCTGCTCCAGCAAGGGGATCAGTCGCCCCGCTCGTTGATCGTCCCGCGTCATGAAATCAGCCAATTGCACTATCCCTTCCCCCCGCAGCGCCAACTGACGCAGGGTCTCACCGCTGGAAGCCGATATTGTCGGGGTAATGGCAAAATGCTGCGCCTGCTGATAGCGCAACGGCCACAGATTGAGCGACTCCGGCTGGGTGAACCCAAGCAGGCAGTGCTCGCGCAGCGCTTCCACACTGCCCGGCGTACCATAACGCGCGAGATATGCCGGGCTGGCGAGAATGCGTAAGCGGCTGGAACCCAACAGGCGCGCATGAATGGTCGAATCCCGCAGTGCACCAATGCGAATGGCAATATCGGTGCGCTTTTCCAGCAGATCGATGATCAGGTTATCGGTATTCAGCTCCAGCTCAATCTGCGGATAGCTTTGCCGGAAACCGGCCACCAGCGGCACGATCACATGCTCCATAAACGGAGCGGCAGCGTTGACCCGCAGTTTCCCGGCAGGGATTAACCTGCGCAGCGCCATTTGCTCTTCGGCGTTTTCCACCGAGTGGATAATCTCGCGTGCGTGGCTGAGAAAGTTCTGACCTTCTTCGGTCAGCTCAAGTCTACGCGTGGTGCGGCGCATCAGGGTCGTATCGAGTTTTTTTTCCAACCGGCTGAGTGCGCGGCTGATGCCGGAGGTGGTCTGACCGAGCTGTTCGGCTGCGGCAGTGATGGAGCCGCTGTCAACGACGGTGGTAAAGGCCAGTAATTCTTCGAGGGTGATTTTCATGCATGCCGCCCAGAGTGGTCGGGTACCGTACGCAGCGCCCCTGCGGAAAGAAGGCCCGGCGGGGAAGCCGGGCCTGACAGTCAGACAGAAAGCTCGGCCATATCGCCTTTGTCCTGCAGCCAGTTACGGCGGTCTTCTGAACGCTTCTTCGCCAGCAGCATGTCCATCATCGCCAGCGTCTGATCCACATCGTCGTCACTCACCGTCAGTTGCACCAGACGGCGGGTATTCGGATCGAGCGTGGTTTCACGCAGCTGCAATGGGTTCATCTCGCCCAGCCCTTTAAAGCGCTGAACGTTCGGCTTGCCTTTTTTGCGCTTCAGCTGTTCCAGCACGCCTGCTTTCTCTTCTTCGTCCAGCGCGTAGTACACCTCTTTGCCGAGGTCGATGCGGTACAGAGGCGGCATCGCCACATACACGTGACCGCCCTTCACCAGCGAACGGAAGTGACGTACGAACAGCGCGCACAGCAGCGTGGCGATGTGCAAGCCGTCGGAGTCCGCATCCGCCAGGATACAGATTTTACCGTAACGCAGTTGGCTAAGATCTTCGCTGTCCGGGTCAATGCCGATCGCCACGGAGATGTCGTGCACTTCCTGCGAGGCCAGCACTTCGTCCGAGGAGACTTCCCAGGTGTTGAGGATTTTGCCTTTCAGCGGCATGATCGCCTGGTATTCGCGATCGCGCGCCTGCTTGGCTGAACCGCCCGCCGAGTCCCCTTCTACCAGGAACAGTTCGGTCATGTTCAGATCCTGCGACGTACAGTCGGCCAGTTTGCCCGGCAGCGCCGGCCCGCTGGTCAGCTTCTTGCGCACCACTTTTTTGGCGGCACGCAAACGACGCTGGGCGCTGGAGATCGCCAACTCGGCCAGCTGTTCCGCCGCCTGAACGTTCTGGTTCAACCACAGGCTGAAGGCGTCTTTCACCACGCCGGAAACGAAGGCCGCACACTGGCGCGATGACAAACGTTCTTTGGTCTGGCCGGCGAACTGCGGATCCTGCATCTTGACCGACAGCACGTAGGCGCAACGGTCCCAGATATCTTCGGCAGACAGCTTAACGCCGCGCGGCAGAATGTTGCGGAATTCGCAGAACTCACGCATCGCGTCCAGCAGGCCCTGACGCAGGCCGTTGACGTGGGTACCGCCCTGCATGGTCGGGATCAGGTTGACGTAGCTTTCGGTCAGCAGCTCACCGCCCTCCGGCAGCCACAGCAACGCCCAGTCCACCGCTTCGGTATCGCCGGAGAAGTTACCGACAAAGGCCGCTTCCGGCAGGGTGATCAGGCCGTTGACCGCTTCCATCAGGTAATCGGTCAGGCCGTCCTGATAGCACCAGCGTTGCTCGGTGTTGTTCAGCTTGTCGATGAAGTAAATTTCGACCCCGGGGCACAGCACCGCTTTGGCCTTCAGCAGGTGGCTGAGGCGCGATACCGAGAAACGCGGGCTGTCGAAGAACTGCTCGTCAGGCCAGAAGTGGATGCTGGTGCCGGTATTGCGTTTGCCGCAGCTGCCGGTCACCGCCAATTCCTGCACCTTGTCGCCGTTTTCGAAGGCAATGCTGTAGACGTTACCGTCACGCTTAACGTTGACTTCCACCCGTTTCGACAGGGCGTTAACCACAGAGATCCCCACGCCATGCAGGCCGCCGGAGAACTGGTAGTTTTTATTGGAAAATTTACCGCCGGCGTGCAGACGACACATGATCAACTCAACCGCAGGTACGCCTTCTTCAGGGTGGATATCCACCGGCATGCCGCGGCCGTCGTCGATCACTTCCAGTGACTGATCGGCGTGCAAAATCACGTCGATGCGCTTGGCGTGACCGGCCAAAGCTTCATCGACACTGTTATCTATCACCTCTTGGCCGAGGTGATTGGGGCGCGTCGTGTCGGTATACATGCCGGGACGACGGCGCACTGGTTCTAGACCGCTGAGTACTTCAATGGCATCAGCGTTATAGCTGGATTGAGTCATCGTTGAATTTTTCGTGGTTAAAGGAAGGAACCGGAACCGCCTGCTCAGACAGCGTTGAGCCCTAAAAAATCCACAATCTGGGGGAAGTAGTGCTCGAAACCGACGAAAGCGTGGTTTCCACCCGATTCCACCGTCTGACGGCACGCAGTGTAATAGGCCACCGCTTGCCCATAATCGAGAATTTCATCGCCCGTTTGTTGCAGCAACCAGATTAAATCCGGTGACTCCAAGGGATCGATCTGCATCGTTTTCAGATCGTAAACGTGTCGTGACTCTAACACATATTGCTGGCCGGTGTAGGGGTTCTCGTTTTCGCCAAGGTAGTCAATCAGCAGCTCAAACGGCTTCACAGCAGGGTTAACCACTACCGCTGGCAGTGAAAAACACTGCGAAAGCCAGGTCGCGTAGTAGCCACCCAGCGAGGAACCGACCAGGCCCATCGTCTGCCCGGCACGCTCCATCACCAGATTTTCGATCATTTCGGCGGCTTCGGCCGGGAAAACCGGCAGCTGTGGCACCAACATTTCGATGTGCGGATGATGCTCGGCCAGCCACGCCTTGAAGGACGTCGCTTTGGCCGAGTACGGCGAACTGTTAAAACCGTGCAGATAGAGCAGTGTAGAAGGCATCAGTACCCATCCGAATCCATGTCGGGGCGGAAATCGTCGTTTTCCAATCGGAAAACCTGCGTCTCGATACGGCCGTCCGGCAACAGGTCAAGATAGCGCCAGCCGGGCGAAACATCGTCGATGGTAAAATTGGTGCAGTGCGGCTTGAACTGTACGCAGGTCGACGGCGACGCCAGCAGACGACGCCCCTGCCACTCCAGATCCAGCTCCTGGTGAATATGCCCGCACAGCAGCGTGTTCACTTTCGGGTAGCGCAGCAGCACCGCACCCAGCATATGTGGGTTGCGCAGGCTGTGCTGATCGAGCCAGGTGCAGCCGGAAGGCAGCGGATGATGGTGCAACAGCATCAGGGTATAGCGCTCGGGATAGGCCTGCAGGCAGCGCTCCATCCACTCGAGCTGGTACTCGCTCAGTTCGCCGTGCGGTACGCCGAAAACCTGACTGTCCAGCAGCAACACCTGCCAGTGGTCGCCCACCAGCACCTGCTTTGACGGAGTGATACCGGCGTCGGCCAATGCGTCGACCATCGCCGGCTGAAAATCATGATTACCCGGCAACCAGACGCAAGGCGCCGGCAGACGGGCAATACCTTCGGCAAAGTGCCGGTAGGCAGCCAATGAATGATCCTGGGCCAAATCGCCGGTGGCGACGACCAAATCAAAATCCCGCTGCTGCGCCAAAATGGCGTCCAACACCGCGTGATAGCTGCGATAGGTATTGATGCCGAGCAAAGTCTCGTTTTCGCCGGCAAAAAGGTGGGTATCTGTTATTTGCAGAATCCTGACCCTGGCCCCACTTGCCACGGTCGGTTTAAACAGGCTTTCCAAATGGTGTCCTTTGTTATCTCAGTCTGTCTAACAAACCGGAACCGCCATCGCTCCATGCGCCAAACAGTAGCGCAACCAATCAGCAAGAAACTGGTTAATTTGATGCTTTTCGTCGCGTTGATGCAACTTTTTGTTGGGATAATCATAACGCGCTTTAAAGCGATAGATCTGCTGACTTGAACACACTTCCGCAACCATCGCGTCATGATACAGGCGCACCGTCATGGCAGGCAGGCTCCAATAGCTGACCGCCGGGGCGGTCTGCTCAATCTGCACCAGCGAGGTATAGCGCGTGGATTCAACAATAGTCAGACGATAACTGGCGCCACTCACCTGATAAGTCACCGTTTCACCCACTTCATCGTTGCGCGGCAGCAAGCGGCGCAATTGCGCGAAGTTGGTTTCGCACAATCTCATCATTTCGGGGAAATCAGGGGTATAGCGCTGTTTCATTAGTTGGCCCACTCTTTTCTCAACGATTCATGGTGCAACGCCAGCCACTGCAATGCAATCACTGATGCCGCGTTATCAATCGCGCCCTCTTCAACCCAGCGGTAAGCCTGTTCGCGGCTGACCACATGGACACGGATATCTTCATGCTCTTCTTCCAGTCCATGGATGCCTTCCGCCGTGGTGGCGTCCACCTCGCCGACCATGATCGACAAGCGCTCGCTGGTGCCGCCGGGGCTCGCCAGATAGCTCAGCACCGGCTTGCAACGCCCGACCACCACGCCGGCTTCTTCCTGCGCTTCGCGGCGGCATACGTCTTCAACGCTCTCGCCGGTTTCGATCATACCCGCCACCATTTCCAGTAGCCAGGGCGAGCTACTGGTATCGACCGCAGCGATACGCAGTTGTTCAATCAGCACCACTTCGTCACGCACCGGGTCATAAGGCAGCAGCACCGCCGCGTGCCCACGCTCGAAAATTTCGCGCTTAATCTCCGGGCTCATGTCGCCGTTGAACAAACGGTGACGAAAGCGATATAAATTGAGTGAAAAAAAACCACGGTAAAGTGTCTCACGTGCAATAATTTCTACATCATTTTTATCGAGAGTAACGGGCGATGGCTGCGAGTGGCTCATAAGCGAATTCTCCTGCGTGAGTATGCCGATAAAATAAACAGTTTTGATGACAGAAACGGCGGGATAATCTTCCGCGGCTTTATGATAGATTGTGAGCCATGATATCAGGTGTGACGTACGCAGCCAGTTGAACTAAGGTAAACAGGCGGCCTGAAAGGTAAAAGTTACGCAAGATGGCACATTCCGCCACCTTATGCGTACAACAGACTCTGTTAGAATCGGCAACTATTTCGTCTATCGTCAGCGCTAACTACATAGCAATATTGCTGCACAACAAGGAATGCAAATGAAGAAACTGCTCCCCCTTCTTATCGGACTGAGCCTGGGCGGCTTCAGTGCAATGAGCCAGGCAGAGAACCTGCTGCAGGTCTACAAACAGGCCAGGGAAAGTAACCCGGATCTGCGCAAAACCGCCGCTGACCGTGACGCCGCATTCGAAAAAATCAACGAAGCGCGCAGCCCATTGCTGCCGCAGTTGGGGTTAAGTGCGGGTTATACCCATACCAATGGTTACCGTGACAGTCGCGATCAGAACAACAATGCCACCAGTGGCTCTCTGGCGTTGACCCAGACTATCTTCGACATGTCCAAATGGCGCGCGCTGACGCTACAGGAAAAAACCGCCGGCATCTCCGACGTGACTTTCCAGACTTCGTCACAACAGCTGATCCTCGATACTGCCACCGCCTATTTCAACGTGTTGAGCGCCATCGACTCACTGTCCTATACCCAAGCGCAGAAACAGGCGGTTTATCGCACCCTGGATCAAACCACCCAGCGCTTTAACGTTGGCCTGGTAGCGATCACCGACGTGCAGAACGCCCGTTCCAACTACGATACGGTGCTGGCGGCGGAAGTAACCGCCCGCAATACCCTGGATAACGCGTTGGAAAAACTGCGTCAGGTCACCGGCACCTTCTACCCGGAGCTGGCTTCGCTGAATACCGACCGTTTCAGCACCCAGCGCCCGGAAGCGGTCAATAACCTGCTGAAAGAAGCGGAAAGCCGTAACCTGAGCCTGCTGTCCGCTCGTCTGAGCCAGGACCTGGCCCGCGAGCAAATCCGCTCAGCGCAAACCGGCTATATGCCGACGATTGACTTCAACGCCTCTACGGCGGTGACCAATACCAAGAACAACGGCTCGCGCAACAATACGCCAGACTCTGATATTGGTCAGAACAAAGTGGGCCTGAGCTTCAATATGCCACTGTACAGCGGCGGCCAGACCAATTCGCAGGTGCAACAGGCGCAGTACAACTTCGTCGGTGCCAGCGAGCAGTTGGAAAGCGCACACCGCAGCGTAGTACAGACCGTTCGTTCCTCATTCAATAACGTGAACGCCTCAATCAGCAGCATCAACGCCTACAAACAGGCGGTGGTATCTGCCCAGAGTTCACTGGATGCGATGGAAGCCGGTTATCAGGTAGGTACCCGTACCATCGTCGACGTGTTGGATGCCACCACCACGCTGTATAACGCCAAGCAACAGCTCTCCAGCGCGCGTTATACCTATCTGATCAACCAGTTGAACATCAAGTCTGCGCTCGGCACCTTGAACGAGAACGACCTGCTGTTGCTGAACGGCGCATTAGGCAAACCGATTTCTACCTCGCAAGACGTGGTAGCGCCACCGACCGCGGCACAAGACGCTTATGCTGACGGTTATCAGGACAATGCCCCTGCGCAGCAAAGCGCAGCGCCGGCACCGGTTGCCGCCACCCGGTTATCTGCGCCGGTGAGCACAACCACTCCGCCTGTTCGCAACAGCGGCAATCCGTTCCGCAACTGATTCGCGCACAGCATTGAAAACGGGGGATGGCATCTGCCAGCCCCGTTTTTTTTGTCTCTGCTTATAGGTTTGGATCCTCAGCCCCAATGGCAGGAGTACACTTCCGTGCGTTTGGGCTGAAGATCTGGCTGAAGATCGAGAAAGGGCTCAAATAACCTGCATAAGTGCTTTCATGTATCCCATCGCATAGGCCATACCCGAGTGCCATGGCGCCTCACAGCTCATCTGCGGCGAATGATCGGGGATCAATACGCCGTCAAATTTGCACTCTTTTAGCACTCGCAACACCTTCGGCATGTCTATGTCGCCTTCATCGATAAAGGTTTCATGGTAGTACGGCACTTTGCCTTTCACATTGCGAAAGTGGATATAGGCAATGGCATCCTGCTGTGCATACTGCTCCACCGCCTGGTAGACATCCCCCTCTGACATTTCGGCGATGGTGCCAAGGCAGAATTCCAGGGCATTGGCGCGGCTGGGTTGCAAATCCAGCAGTTTTTGATACAAATGCGGTTGATTGACCAACCGCGGCTGACCGCGTACAAACTCGAGCGGCGGATCATCCGGATGCGCTGCCAGCCTGACGCCAGCCTCTTCCGCTACCGGGATAATCTGCGCCAGGAACCACTCAAGACGCTGCCAAAGCTGCTCTGTCGTCGTCACCTCTCTCAACCCTGTAGCCTCTTCATCCACCACCATATTCCACGCCATGCTGGCAGGTAGCGGGCTTTCTGTTTGCTCATTGGCCCCGTTTAGCCCAACGGTTTTTGCTCCGCCCCGCGCTTTATTTTCCTCTATTCGACCGGCGACGCCGGCCAGGCTGAAGTTATAGCCAAAAACGGGAATACCTGCGGCGCCCACATTGCGAATAATTTGTTTAACCGTTTCTATCTGCTGAGTTTTTTTGGGGCCATCAAACAGAATGTCGTCCCAATGGCAGGGATCGAAGTTTTCGATGGCAAAAAATGTCAGGCCGAATTTCTCCATCCGGGCACGAATGTCGAGCAGCTCTTCCGTGCTCCAGATCTCCGCCTGTGCCGTTCCCCACCCTTGAGTGTCGCCCACGGGCTGATTCGAACGAGAAAAGCGATCGTTTCGATGAAAGTAATCCACCATGTGCACCACGATATGCGTCGCACCGCACTGGCGAGCAAAGGCAAAGTGCTCATCATCCAGCATATGCTTGTACAGACCGAAACCCAGTTTCATCACGTTATCTCCTGAAGAAAAAATTTTATTTATAACCGATTACGGATTCGTACCCTGCCCTCAGGCATAAGCTATCAACCTGTAGGACAGGCTATGGGAAATAAAAATAACAGAAAAGAGGCAAATCACCGCGATGTGATCTTCATCGTCAATATGGCAACGGCAAACCGTCGGAAAGAAGAGGGGGTGATATCATCACGGCTATCGCTTTATCTCGTTTGGATGGGATCCGATGGAGAACACTTCAAGCTGGCAACGCCTGATCGAAGGCGAACTGCCGCCGGCACAGCGCCCTGCGCCGGCAATCTATGCTTCCTGGCTGCGTTGTCGCAACCTGATGCAGCCTGCGGTGTGGAAAGCGCCCCACTGCGCGCTGGGCGCCACTTTCACGTCAATCTGCCAGCGTAAGAACGATCTGCTGACGCTGGGCCAGGCGGCGCTGGAAGACGCCTGTGAATACATGGAACAGCGCCGCTGCCTGCTGGCTATCCTCGACGAAAGCGGCTGCATGCTGTGGCTGTGCGGCGATGCTCTGACCCGCGAACGTCTGCAACAGTTGGGGTTTATCCCCGGCGCCTACTGGGCGGAAGGTGATATCGGCACCAATGCACCGTCGCTGGCGGCGGCGGAGGGTCATCCGATACAGGTACGCGGTAGCGAGCACGTGCGTCAGGCGCTGCACGACTGGTCATTCTGCGCCACCCCGGTCTATGACAACAGCGGCCGCCAGCGCGGGTCGATTGCGCTGGGCTGCCTGCTGGCCGACTGCGCCGCCGGCGATCTGTCTCTGACGCTGGCACTGGCACGCGAAATCGGTAATTCGCTGAATGCCGACGGCCTCCTCGCCGAGTCCAACCGCCACCTGAATCAGCTTTACGGCCTGCTCGACGGGGTGGATGACGGCGTCATGGCCTGGGACCATCGCGGCTACCTGCAGTACATCAACCAGCGTGCCGCCACCCTGTTGAAACTGGATGAGCAGCAAAGCCAGGGCAAACCGCTGACACAATTGCTGACGCTGCCCGCGTTGCTCAACCGAGCCATCGCCCAGCGTCAGGCGCTGCAGCACGTTGAAGTCACCTTCGAAAGCCAACGGCAGTTTATCGCCACGCTATTGACCCTGAAGCCGATCTTCGACGGCGAACGCTGCAGCTTTATCGCCCTGCTGCACCCGCTGGAAAGATTGCGCCAGTATGTCAGCAGCCAATTGGGGCGCGTCAGCCACAGCTTTGAACAGATGCCGTCCGCCTCGCTGGAAATGCGCCGGCTGATCCGCTACGGCCAGCAGGCGGCGAAGGGGCAGCATCCCATTTTGCTGTGTGGCGAAGAAGGCGTCGGCAAGGAACAACTCAGCCAGGCGATCCACAATGCCAGCGATCGCGCCGCCGGGCCTTATATCGCCCTCAACTGCCAGCTATTGCCGGAGGCCCAGGGGTTGCGTGAGCTGCTGGGCAGCGACGCCAACGAAGAAGAAGCGGGCCAGCTCAGCAAGTTTGAACTGGCCAACGGCGGGACGCTGTACCTGGAGCAGATCGAGTATCTGCCGGTAGAAATGCAGTCGGCGCTGCTGCAGGTGCTGAAAACCGGTGTGGTAATGCGGCTCAACTCGAACCGGGTGATCCCGGTCGACGTGCGGGTGATCGCCAGCAGCGCCGCCAATCTGCCGCTGTTGGTGCAGCAAAATCGCTTCCGTCGTCAGCTGTTTTACAGCCTGCAGGCGTTCGAGATCCAGATCCCGGCGTTACGCCAGCGCCTGAGCGATATTCCGCTGTTGGTGAAACATCATCTGCGTACGCTGGAACAGCATTTCCAGTGCCGATTCCGGGTGGATGACGAGGTGATGGCCCAACTTGGGCTCTATCTGTGGCCCGGCAACGATCTGGAGCTCAAAGGCGTGGTGGAGCGCACGGCGATGATGTGCCACGGCCACCACCTGCAACTGGCCGATCTGCCCGAGCACCTGCTCGGTCAACAGCCCTTACTGGAGAGCGATCCGCAGCCGGGTATGTCGTTGTTAACATTGGCGGAAATGGAGCGTCAGGCAATCATTCGCGCGGCCAACGTCAGCCGCGGACAGTTGAATGAAATGGCGCAGCTGCTGGGGATTGGTCGTACTACGCTGTGGCGGAAAATCAAACAGTATCAGATTGATATCCGCCAGTTTAAGCTGCGCGCCTGAGGCGGCCGTCAGTGGCTGAGCTGCAATACCCCGCGCGCCGCATCCAGCATCGCTTTTTGGCCGTTGCGGGTTTTGCTCATGCAGTCATGCATGCCAATCACCATCGGGATCCCCATCGCCTTCGCGAGGATCGCGCTGTGCGACAGCGCATTGCCACCGCTCAGGCAGATGCCAAGCACCAGCCGGCGATCTAACATCACCACGTCAGACGGCATCAGTTCGTCCATGACCAGGATCGACGGAGCGGTCAGCGTGATTAACGGCAACGGCTGCTGCTGCAGATGGCTCAAGGTGCGGCGCAGCATGTCGCGCACATCCAACTCGCGCGCCCGCATATATTCGTCGTCCAGCGCGCGATACTCCTCGGCTATCGCCTCCATTTCCTGCTGCCAGGCCTGCTCGGCGCTGCATTGCTGACGGGCAATGCGGGTATAGGCCGCCTGCTGCAGGTCCGGATCGTCCACCAGCATGCTGTGCGCGCCGAAAATCGCCGCCTGCGGCTTGCCAATCAACGAACCGGTGCGTTCCGCCAGGCGGTTCAAATCACCCAAGGTGTGCTGCAGTGCTTCACGGAGCCGCTGCTGTTCGTTCAGTACGTCGTCGGCGCCAATCTGGCGTTCGATGACCTTAGGACAGAAGCTGTGCGCCTGCCATACCGGGCCGCTGGTGACGCTTTCCGCCACCGGGATACCGTGCAGCGAAGGCAAGCTTTGCTCAGAAACCGTCTCGCCAAAGTGTTGCTCCGCCAGTGCGCTAAAGGCCGCTAACGCCTGATCGGCCTGCTCCCCGTCGGCAATCAGCCGGATGGTGTCGCCATGACGCACCTGCAACAATGCCAGCTGGTTAAGGCTGCGAGGGTTGGCGCACTGCCCCTGCTTTTCCAGCACCAGTTCGGCATCGAACGGCGCCAGCGTTTCCGCCAGCCGCGCCGCCGGGCGGGCGTGCAGCCCATGGGGGTTCTGCACCGTCCAACTGACGCTTTTCCCCTGCGTCAGCGGTAATTCAACGTTTTTGACCACGGGAGGAGCGGCCTCGCCCAGCTGCGCCTGTTTGGCCTGCAGCGCGCCCTGCGCCTCGGCCAGCACCTGCTCCAACCCCGCGCCGGCATTGGCGGCGACCACGGCGGCCAGCGTCCCTTCCACCAACGGTGCCGAACACAGCCTGACTTTGGCAGCCAGCGCCGGATCCAGCAGATCGATGGCGGTTTCGGCGCTCAACAGCGCGCTGCCCAAGTCCATCAGCACAACAATGCCCGCGCCCTCGGCCACCGACTCTATCGCCTCCATCACCTTGATCGCGTCGGTGCCAATCGGGTGCTCCGCATCATCGACACCCGCCGCCAGCGCCAGCTTGCAGCCGTCGCCTCGCATCATCTGCAATGCCAGTTCCTCAACGCCGCGAGCCAATTGCGCGCTGTGTGAAACTACAACGATATTGATCATCTCGCCTCCTGCTATTGGCCGGCGACCTCTGCCAGCGTTTTCATCATCAGCATCACCGAAGTCGCGCCCGGGTCCTGATGGCCAATGCTGCGCTCACCCAGGTAGCTGGCTCGCCCTTTGCGTGCCTGCATGGTGATGGTGCTTTCGACCGCCTGCTCCGCCCGCTCACTGGCGCGCTGCAGGGCTTCCGCCACGCTGAGCTGCTGCTCAACCGATTGACCAAGGCTGTCCACCACCGCCCACCAGGCGTCGCACATGGTTTTATCACCCGGTTCCGCCTTGCCGCGCATCACTACGCCGTCAACGCCTTCCTGCATCAGTTGATGCAGCTCCGCCAGATCCAGGCTCTGCTTGGCGTTGGCCGCCTGTGCCGCACGGATGAAGAAGGTGCCAAACAGCGGACCGCTGGCGCCGCCCACGCTGGAAAGCAGCGTCATGCCGGTGTTTTTCAGGATAAAACCAATGTCTTTGTCCGCCACCGAAGGCAGTTTCTCCACCACCTTGTTGAAGCCGCGGTTCATGTTCAGCCCGTGGTCGGCGTCGCCGATCTCGGTATCCAGCCGGGTCAAGAAATCGCGCTGCTGAGTGAACACTTCGCCGCAACGCATCAGCCAATCGACCACTTGTTGTTTGGTTAACGCCATAATTCCTCCTCAGCAACCCCAACGCAGCGCAGGCGTTTTCACCGGCGCATCCCACAGGGACAACAGTTCGTCATCCACCTTCAGCAGCGTGATTGAAACCCCTTGCATATCCAGCGACGTGCAGTAGGAACCGATCAGGCTGCGTTCGACGATCATCCCCGCTTCGGCACAGCGTTCCGCCAGACGGTGATAGACGCCATACAGCTCGGACAGGGGCGTCGCGCCCAGGTTGTTCACCAATGCAATCACGCGATCGCCACGCGTCAGCGGCTGTTTGGTTTGCGCTTCATCACGCCATTCTCCCTGCTGACGATCCCAGACGCGGAGGGTGCGCTGGTAGTGGCCATGGTCTATCAGGGTATGGAACATGTCGTCCACCGCCGCATTGAGGGTGGTAAACTGACGCCGCGCAATGCCCGGCTCGCCATGAATGCCGACGCCAAACTCCATCTCGTTTTCCGCCAGCACGAACGAGGGCTTGCCGGCGGCCGGTACGGTACAGGCCCCCAATGCGATGCCGATCGAATGCCCGTGATTATTGATGCTGTGACCCAACGTCACCAGGCTATCCAGATCGTCGCCGCGCGCCGCTGCCGCACCGAGCAGTTTTTCCATCAGCACGGTATTGGCCACCCCACGACGTCCGGCGGTGAACAGGCTGTCTTTGACCGCCACGTCATCGTCCACCAGCACCGTCGCCACCTGGACGCCGCTGTCGTGCAGCAGCTCGGTGGCGGTTTCAAAGTTCAGCACGTCGCCGGTGTAGTTTTTTATCAGCAGCAGCACCCCGGCACCGCCGTCGATCGCCTGGCCACACTCGTACATTTTGTCCGGCGTTGGCGAGGTGAAAATTTCGCCCGGGCAGGCGCCGTCGAGCATACCTTCGCCAACAAAACCGCAGTGCATCGGCTCATGGCCGCTACCGCCGCCGGACAGGATCGCCACTTTGCCCGCGACCGGCGCGTCGGCGCGAGTGACAAACACCGGCTCCTGATGCACCAACAGCTCCGGGTGCGCCTCCGCCAGCCCCAGCAGTTGCTCTTCCAGTACCGATTCCACCTTATTAATCAGTTTCTTCACGGTTATTTCCTCGTTTGGCCCACGGGACGCAGCCTGCTGCGCCCCTGCGGTATCAGCTTGAGTGTCGTTGCAGCCAGGCATTGCCCAGCCGATCTGCCGTCAGAATGGCCGCCTGAACGCTTGCCGGCGTGACCTTGAACGGCATGTTGTGAATTGTTTCGCCGGCGGCGCAGCTGGCTTCGGCAACCGCCATGATTTTCTCTGCCGCATCGCCGCTAACCCCCATTTGCGCCAGCGTGATCGGCAAACCGAGCTGCTGACAGAAATCCAGCACCGTTTCGATCTGCTCCATGCTGCTGTTTTGCAACACCAGTTGCGACAGCGTGCCAAAAGCCACTTTCTCGCCGTGGTACAGATGATGGCACTCTTCGAGCACGGTAAAGCCGTTGTGGATGGCATGCGCCCCCGCCAACCCGCTGCTTTCAAAGCCGATGCCGCTCAGGTAGGTATTGGCCTCGATAATGCGTTCGACCGCCTCCGTCACCACCCCGGCCTCGACCGCCAGCTTGGCCTTGACGCCCTCCGCCAACAGTGTCTCATAACACAGGCGCGCCAGGCTGAGGGCCGCCAGCGTCGATTTTCCGCCCGCCATACTGGTGGCCTGCGCATCGAAACACGCCTGCGCCTCAAAATAAGTCGACAGCGCATCGCCCATGCCCGCCACCAGCAGCCGCACCGGGGCCTTGGCGATAATGGCACTGTCCATCACCACCATGTCCGGATTGCGCGGATAAATCAGGTATTCGGCAAATTCGCCCTGTTCGGTATAAATCACCGACAGCGCGCTGGTCGGCGCATCGGTAGAGGCAATCGTCGGGATCAGCACCACCGGCAGGTGCTGGTAATACGCAATCGCTTTGGCAGTATCCAGCGTTTTGCCGCCGCCGATGCCAATCACACCGTGACAGCCGTGAGCCTTGAGCTCCTGGCCGAGCCGGTCGATTTCCTTATGGCAGCATTCGCCGTTGAACACGCAGGCATGGTGCTTCACCCCGTGCTGTTGCAGGCTGCCCATCAGGGTATCGCCCGCCAGCTTCATCACGAAGTCGTCGGCAATCACGAAATAATGGTCGGCAAGGTTTTTGGCGTATTCGCCCACGGCGGCCAATGCGTTGGCGCCTTGAATGTACTTGCCTGGAGACTGGATGATTCTCAACATAACCGGATCCTTGTAGGGAAATTGGCGATGGTAACGTTCAGATATCAGGTGATGCTGCGTCGGTCTTGTGCCGCCGCGTTGTTATGGACTGACTATAGGGCTTGCCGCTCGCTTTGCGATCTCGGGATTTTTCGTTTCATTATGGAACATTACTCTCCCCATGACGTTCCATAATGAAACCCTGACGCCGCTTTTTTCGTCAGTAAAGCGAGCTGGCGCACAGCCCAACGTATAACTGCGTAAAGAGTGGATTCTGCGGGCGTTTCAGCTTTAATTTTGACCATCTTTCCCCTATTCTTACGGCCACTACTGGGAAAGGGCGAAAACAGCCCGACTGATGGGATTACTAACGATGAAACGGACAAAAAACATCAACCAAGAGACGTTCCGCAAATCCTGGCGCAACTACCGTGTTGCCCCCGTTGCTTTGGCGATCAGCGCAGTCTTTATGCTGGCCGGCTGCGAGAAGAGCGATGAAACTGTCTCCATGTATCAGAATGCCGACGACTGTTCGCGCAACAACCCTTCCATGAGCGAGCAGTGCACCACCGCCTATAACAACGCCCTGAAAGAAGCCGAGAAAACGGCGCCGAAATACGCGACCCGCGAAGACTGCGTCGCCGAGTTCGGCGAAGCTCAGTGTACCCAGGCACCTGCTCCGGCCCAGGCCGGCATGGCCGCAGAGTCACAGAGCAGCGGCAGCTTCTGGATGCCGCTGATGGCCGGTTACATGATGGGCCGCATGATGGGTGGCTCCGGTTTTGCTCAGCAACCGCTGTTCACCTCCAAAAATGCAGCCAGCCCGGCAAACGGCAAGTTCGTTGACGCCAGCGGCAAGAGCTACGGCCCCGCCACCGCTGGCGGCCGCACCATGACGGTGCCGAAAACCGCGATGGCACCTAAACCGGCAGTGACCAATACCGTCACCCGTGGCGGCTTTGGCGAATCCGTGGCCAAGCAAACCAGCATGCAGCGCAGCAGCGCGACGTCCAATTCCGGCTCACGCAGCATGGGCGGTTAATGCATGAAACGCGTTGCGATTACCGAGCGTCCGGACTGGCGCGAAAAAGCCACCGAATTTGGCTTCCGCTTCCACACCATGTACGGCGAACCCTACTGGTGTGAAGACGCCTATTACCAATTCACGCTGGCGCAAATCGAAGAAATTGAAAACGCCACCGCCGAATTGCACCAGATGTGCCTGCAGGTGGTAGAGAAAGTGGTCAGCAGCGATGCGCTGATGACCAAGTTCCGCATCCCGAAACACACCTGGGAATTCGTGCGCAGTTCATGGCGCACCAACCAGCCTTCGCTGTATTCGCGTCTCGATCTGGCCTACGACGGCGTTAACCCGCCCAAGCTGCTGGAAAACAACGCCGATACGCCGACCTCATTGTATGAAGCGGCCTTTTTCCAATGGCTGTGGCTGGAAGATCAGATCAATGCGGGCAACCTCAGCCCGGAATCCGATCAGTACAACAGCCTGCAGGAAAAGCTGATCGAGCGTTTCGCCGATCTGAAAGCGCACCACGGTTTTGGCCTGCTGCACATGGCCTGCTGCCAGGACAGTGAAGAAGATCGCGGGACAGTGCAGTATCTGCAAGATTGCGCGCTGGAAGCTGGTGTGCCGACCGAATTCCTGTTTATGGAAGAGATTGGCCTGGGTGAGAAAGGTCAGTTTACCGACCTGCAGAATCAGGTCATCGGTAACCTGTTCAAGCTTTACCCGTGGGAGTTCATGCTGCGCGAGATGTTTTCCACCAAGCTGGAAGACGCCGGCGTACGCTGGCTGGAGCCGGCATGGAAAAGCATCATTTCCAACAAGGCGCTGCTGCCGATGCTGTGGGAAATGTTCCCGGATCATCCAAATCTGCTGGCGGCCTACTTTGCTGAAGACGAGCATCCGCAGCTTGACCACTACGTCACCAAGCCGCTGTTCTCACGCGAAGGTGCCAATATCCAGATCGTGCAAAACGGCCAGCAAGTCGCGAGCGTCGATGGCCCTTACGGCGAAGAAGGCATGATCGTGCAGCAGTTCCACCCGCTGCCCCAGTTCGAAGGCAGCTATACGCTGATCGGCAGTTGGCTGGTCGACGATCAACCCTGCGGGATCGGCCTGCGCGAAGATCGTGAACTGATCACCCAGGATCTGTCGCGTTTCTATCCGCATATCATTCTCGGCTAACGGCTCTGTTCTTGAGTAAAAAGCGCGATCTTATCGCGCTTTTTTTATGCTTTTCGCCTGGTGATTAATCGATTAACCTCCTATAATCGAAGCGTCTGTTCTCCTCGGGCGGAGCAACCAGATATGAAACTGACGTCCATGATCCCACCGCAGGTCAACCTGGCGGACGGATGCTTTACCGCACCTGATATCCAACGCAAATCCACGACGCTGGGCAGCCTGGCAGGGATCTTTGCCGATCCCGTGGCCTGGCAAAGCTTGCCGGCGGAGCTTGCCGTCTACCAGGTAGAAATGTTGCCTTCCGTTCAGCAGGAGGGCGAGCTGTTTGTCGGCACCACTCATCTGCAACCCGGCCGGGTGGGCGACGAATTCTTTATGACCCGTGGGCATTTCCACCAGCGGCCAGAACAGGCCGAGTTCTATTTTGGCCTACGGGGTCAAGGCTTGCTGTTGCTGCAACACCAGGACGGCGCTTGTTCGCTGGAACAGGTTTCCCCCGGTAGCGTTCACCATATCCCTTCCTTTACCGCCCACCGTTTGATCAACACCGGTAATGACGTGCTCTCTGCGCTGGCGGTCTGGCCAACGGTCGCCGGCCACAACTACGATGCGTTGCAGCCCCAGGGGTTCAAGCTGCGGGTCTTTGCCGACGGCAAAGGTTGGAAGGCGGAGGCGCAATATGAGTGACTCGATGCTGCGATTTGGGCTTGATGTCCGCATTAGCGACAGCCCGATGGGGTTCGGCTATGGCGATGACGTCATTGGCCCTTTGCCGGAGATCCGCACGCTGGAGCAAATCCGCCGCTCCCTGCGCGATCCTGACTGCCAGGGACCAGAGCAGGTGTATGCCATCGCGATGGACGTCGCCAAACAGCAACATTTGGCCGAATTGAAGAAACGCATGTTGCTGTTCGGCATTGTCACCTATGCCAAAGGTCAGTTGGGTCAGGAGCCGATACGCAGCCAGGGACACGTGCACCGTATCAGCGCGCACAGCGGTTGGTCACCACCGGAGCTGTATGAAATCTGGCAGGGAAAGGCGATCATTTACATGCAGGAACGGGTGGAATATGAACCGGGCCGCTGCTTCGCCGTCCACGCCGGGCCTGGCGAGAAGGTGCTGGTGCCGCCGGGCTGGGCCCACGCCACGATTTCTGCCGACCCTCACCAGCCGCTGACCTTCGCTGCCTGGTGCGATCGTGAATATGGCTTTGAATACGATGCCGTGCGTGAATACAAAGGACTGGCGTGGTACCCGCTGTTGCAGGGCGACAATATTATCTGGCAACAGAACCCGCGTTATCAATCCGGCCGGCTGCACGCCATCGGCCCACGCCAATACCATGAATTCGGTCTGAGTGATGCCCCGTTATACTTGCAGTTTGAGGCCGATCCGGCGCGCTTCCAGTTCATTTCCAAACCGGGCAGCGTAGCGGAAAAATGGCAGCGGTTTGAGCCATAACAAAAGCGGGGGCGAATACAGGTACATTCGCCCCCACTTCTCTATTCAACGACAGATTAAGAGAACAAACCGCAGGCCACCCCTGCCGCCGCCAGGGCCAGCAGCCCCAACATCGCTTTCACCGGTGACAATCCCCGCTTGGCCATCAGATACCAGGTCATCAGCACCACGATCAGCGGCATCAGGTTAGGGAAAATGCCGTCCAGCATTTGCTGCAGGTGAATATTCACCCCGTCTTTGGTGACAAATTCCAGACCGGTGCCCAGCTTGACGTAGCTCGCGGCTACGCCACCCATAACGAACACTCCCAGCAGGGAAAGCGCTTCCCGCAGGCGTGAGGACTTGCTGCTGACCAGCATTTCCACCGAGCCGGAGCCCATATGGTAGCCCTTCATAAACAGCCAGTAAGAGCCGGGAATGACGATCAGGCTGAACGCCATAATATAGAATAACGGGCCAATCACGCTGCCGCCGGCTGCCAGCGCCATACCGATGCTCAACAAAATGGGCAACAGCATGCCCGGCACCATGGAGTCGCCGATACCGGCCACCGGCCCCATCAGGCCGACCTTGAGCGTATTGATGGTTTCACCGTCGATCGGTTCGCCGTTGGCACGTTTTTCCTCCAGCCCGATAACCATGCCGTTAACAATCGCGCCCAGCTGCGGCTCGGTGTTATAGAACGAGGTATGGCGGCGAATGGCCTCAATGCGCTGTTGTTTTTCCGGATACAGCTTTTTCAGCGCCGGCATCATGCTCAGGCAGAAACCGTAAGATTCAAGACGTTCAAAGCTCATCGATGACAGGTTGTACATCATCCAGCTGCGCCAGCAACGACGCAGGTCCTGCTTATTCAATTTTGGTGTTGGCGTATCCATCAGAATTCATCCTCATCGTCAGCCTGAGGCGCGGCCTGTGCGGCAGCCACCTGCGGCTCTGGCTTATAGTTGTAGTGAATCAATGCCAGCAGCGCGCCGACAATCACCAGCGCCACCATATTCAGCTTGAGGAAAACAATGCAGATGAACCCCACCAGGAAGTAAATCAGCATGCTGTAGCTTTTAATAATCTGCTTAAGAAGAATGGCGATACCGACCGCAGGCAGAATGCCGCCGACCACGTTCATGGTAGTCAGCACCAGCGTCGGCAAGCTGTCCATAAAGGCGTTGATATAGCGCGCCCCGAAAAAGACGGCGATAAACGTCGGCACAAAGCGCAGCAGGAAGTTGGTGACCTGCGGCCAGATGGCGCTGTTGAGGTAAATGCCCTGTTCATCCCCGCGTTCCACCGCCAGATCCGCACGGTGGTTCCAGTAGGAATTGAGTACCATCATGGCATTGAACAGCACGGTGCCCATGATGCCGATAGTTGCCGCCAGGGCGACGGCCACCTCGGGCCCTTTACCGGAAAGAATGCCCAGCGCAATCGCCGGGAAGGCCACAAAGTTGAGGTCGGCCGGCATCGATCCGCCCGGTGTCACCATGGCGATATAAACCGCCTGTACCGCCACACCGATGATGATGCCGGTCTGTACATCGCCGAGGATAGCCCCCACCAGCATGCCGGAGACCAGCGGACGGCTGAGAATATACCAGCCTCCGGTCAGTCCCAGCAGCCAGGGGCTGCTCAGCGCGCCGAGATAGCAAAGTATCCCGATAAGCGTCGCTTCAAACCACATAGTTCACTCCTGCCGTTCAGGCTTATTTGAGTTTCTTTTTTGCGTCCAGCCAACTGAAATGGCTGGCATCCGGGACTAAACGGAATTCGATGGCATGGCCGTGTTCGGTCAGAAAATCGAAGGCTTCCGACTCTGTCACAGTCACGGATTGATTCGGACCGATAGTCACCGTGTCCTTGCGGGCAGACATCGGGCCGACGTTGATTTTCTTGTTGCGATTGCTGAGATCGATCCCTGCCTCCATCAGTCGGCGCAGCGTGACCGGCGATTTTCCAATCACGAAGTACTGCTTGTCGCTGGCGATCACCTTCGGCAATTTTTCTATCGCCTGCTGTACGGTGAACAGCCATACCTTGGTGTCCTGCACTGCCCCTTTCATCACCGATGACAACAGCGGATCCGCAGCGACCTCATCATCAATCGCCACGATGCCATCGCAGGGCAGCTCTTTCGCCCAGCGGGTCACCAGTTGACCGTGAATGACCCGGTCGTCGATACGTACGAATGAAATAGCCATACTCTCTCCTCAGAAATCGTCCATTTGCGCCGTCACCGCAGGACGGGCAAGCGCAATCGCCTCACCGCCCTGCGCCACCAGCTCCTGTGCCGCCAGTTGAACATCCTTTCCTTCCAGCAATTCGGCACTCATCAGCAACATCGGGAAATTCACGCCGGTCACCACCGCTATCGGCACTGACGTATTGGGATCAAAGGCGTGACGGCAGGCCACGTTGTACGGCGTACCGCACAGCATGTCGCACAGCACCAACACGCCATCGGCCCCGTCGCTCACCCGGAGCAGTTCGTCAGCAAAATCCTGCTTGAAAGCCTCGATACCGGCGCCTTCACTCAGACCGACATGGCTGGTCCCCGGCAACTCGCCGTAAACCATGCGCGCGCTGCTCAGTAACGCCTCGGCCAGCGGCCCATGAGAAGTCACAATCACTCTCAACATAATGTTTATCCCCTTACCCAGGCTTTGATGGTACCCAGGGTTTTACCCAGGCTGCGGCCATGAGGACTGATGCGATACGCCCCTACCGCAGCCGGGACGATGAAGGTTTCCGCGTAATGCACCACAAAGGGAGCAAAATGGCCCTCAGGGCTTTCAACCACGGCCTCTTCCCCTTCCACCAGGTTCAGCACGTTCACTCGCCCTTCGGTATGGTGCAACACCGGTTCACTGAACCAGTGACGACGGGTTTCGATAAATTCGCGCTCGTGCAGGCCGGTTCGCTCTTCCTGCCAGCCTTGCCCTTCAGCAACCGGTTCAATGCGGTTGACCAGATGCTCCGTTGCCCAGTCGGTGTCGCATTGCCAGTTGATCACCTGCTCACCGTGCTGCAGATGCACCGGGCGCGGCAGGCCATCTAACCCCACACGGCCCCAGTCCCACAGTTTGAAGGTGAAAATGTACGGCGTAGCGCTGATCTCCAGCACCATGGTACCCGCACCTGAGCAGTGCACCGTTCCTGCCGGGATCAGGAAGTGGTCGTGTTTGCGCGCCGGGAAGCGGTTCACAAAACGGCGATCGTCGAACGCCTTTTCGCTTCTTTGGGCGGCGGCCAGATCGATCATCATCGCCTGCGGATCGGTGCCGTTTTTAATCCCCAGATACACTTCGGCATTCTGCTCTGCCGCCAGAATGTAATAGCTTTCATCCTGGGTGTAGTGCATACCGAAATGCTGTTGGATGTATTCCGTCAGCGGGTGCACCTGGAAGCTGAGGTTTTGCCCGCCGACGGTATCCAGCAGGTCAAAACGGATCGGGAATTCGGCGCCGAAACGGGCGTGTACACGATCGCCCAGCAGGGGTCTCGGGTATAACAGCACCAAATCCTGTGAGGGGATCTCGACCCGGACGTCACCAAAACGCATTAGCAGGCTGTTTTCCTCGGGCACGCAGTCAAAACACCACGCGTAGTTGGCTGCCGTCGGGTCGAGATCGAACTGTTGTTTCATCCATTGACCGCCCCAGATGCCGGGGTCAAAAAAGGGCACGACGCGGAACGGGCGTTGGGTAACCTGCTGCAAACCAGCGTGGAATGCTTCGCCGCTCACGGCCTTGGGCTCACCCGCCAGGTTGGTGTCCAACACCAGGTCCGCACGCTGCAACAACGGGGTTTTATGGCGATCAAATACCCGCCACTCCACAAAAAAGGCCCGCTTGTAACGACGCAACACGTCTTCGTCAACATTGGTTACGCCCCAGTTGCCCAGTTCGCCACGGCGAAAACGCTGCTGGATTTCCCAGCGAGCCATGTCGGCATACACCAGCACATCGCCCTCGGTGATCAACGCCGCGCCGGGCCCATAAATCACGACCAGACCACTTTCGACGCTCGCAATTTGATCGCGCAGTTGCTGCACACGCTCATCATCAAAAAACTCAGGCAGTTGATGGCATGACAGCACGCCAAAAACACGATCATCGGTTAAGTTGCGCTCAATCATCGCGTGAATATGCGATTCATCATATTTGGCAAACTCGGCGTTAATACTGCTGGCTGGCTGCAGCGGATGGATAAAATTCTCGCTCAGCTCTGCCAAATTCACCCCAGGGTAGCAATCCACCACTAACAGGGTTTTGCGTAATCCGAGGGCGGCAACCTTGCGGCTGACAGCCTCGACCACCGCCGGCCAACCTTGCCAGGCGGCATGATCAAACCCCTGAACCGCCACTTCCGGGTGTTTGTCATAGCTTGTTGCGTTGCGCTGTTGCTCTGTCATATCCTTCTGCCTATGCACTGAATAGATAGAAAAAGATTAATCGATTAACCTCATAACAAACAGGCTGATTAACGAGATTAACTTCATATAACTGATAATAATCTGCTAAAAAGCTTATAAATCGCGATCGCCGTCACACTCTATTTAACGGAATTACGCAGAAAAAGGTTAATCGATATACCTTAATGCAAGAACCAGTATCGACAGGAGATGAAATGAGCACCATAACCTTGGCGGATGTCGCCGCATACGCAAAAGTCTCCACCGCTACGGTTTCGATGGTATTGCGCAACCGTGGTCGCATATCGGATGAAACACGCAAGCGTGTGCTGAGCGCCATCGATCATCTGGGCTACGTTTACAATCAGACCGCGGCAAACCTGCGCAATCGCAGCAGCAATCAGGTCGGCCTGCTGCTGCACGATATCACCAACCCCTTTTATGCCGAGATGACCGCCGGGCTAAGCCAGGAAATGGAACGCCATCAACTGATGCTGTTTCTGGCCAACAGTGAAGAATCGGCCGACAGGCAACAAAAATTTGTCGACTCGCTGCTGCAAAACAGCGCCAGCGGCATGGTGCTGTGTGCCGCCCGACAAACGCCGAGCCTGTTTTTTGAAACGCTGAAACGCCGCAAGATCCCGGCCATCATGGTGGTCAGGCCGGTAGCCGATGCGCACTTTGACTTTGTCGGCACCGATAACTTCCTCGGTACGCAGTTGGCAACCCAGCATCTGTTGGATCTTGGCCATCGCAATATCGCTTTCATCGGGGGATCCATCAACTCCACCACCCGCGCGCAGCGGTTGGGGGGTTACACCAGCAAGCTGCTGGAACGGGGGATTGTGGTCAAGGGCGAATGGATCGTGGACAGCGAAGCCAGCCAAAGCTCCGGCGCCAAGGCCGCGGAACAGTTGTTGATGGCCCATCCGGAAATCACGGCGGCATTATGCTATCAGGACATTGTCGCGTTGGGCGTGATGCAGACATTACGCAAACTCGACCGCCAGATTGGCCGTGATTTCGCGCTGATAGGGTTTGATGATATTACCGAAGCGTCGCTGGTGCAGCCGGGTTTGACCACCGTATCGGTGGCCTCACGCGAGATCGGCCGCAAGGCGGGGGAACTACTGTATAGCCGCATTCAAGGCAATGATGAACCGCCAAAACGCATCATCCTGCCGCCTTCGCTGGTGATCCGCCAATCCTGTGGCTTTGCCGATCAATCTACGCCGGCCTGAGGCCGGCGTAGAGCCTTTAGCCAACCTGCACCGACAGCATACTCAGTGCGCTCATCTCGATGCCCTCCACCGGAAGGGTTATCGCCTCTTTGCCGTCCCAACTGCCCAGTACGTATAACAGCGGCAGGTAGTGTTCCGGCGTCGGGTTAGACAGCGCTGCGCCTTCGTGCTGCATAAAATTGACCAGCGGGTGGTTATCTCCCTGATAATTCAGGTTATCACGCACAAACCGGTCAAACGAAGTGGCCCACGGATAAGGGGTGGCGTCCCCCTGCCATTTTACCATCCGCAGGTTATGCACCACGTTGCCGCTGGCGACGATCATCACCCCCTGGTCACGCAACACCGCCAGTTTACGGCCCAGTTCATAATGGTATTCCGCCGGTTTGGTGCCGTCGATGCTGAGCTGCACGATCGGAATATCCGCCTCGGGATACATTTTGATCAACACGCCCCAGGTGCCGTGGTCCAGGCCCCATTCGCTGTCGTCTGCCGTGACAGTAATCGGCGCCAACACTTGCTGGATCTGCGCCGCCAGCGCAGGGGATCCTGGCGCCGGATACCGGGTATCGAACAGCGCCTGCGGAAAACCGCCAAAGTCATGGATGGTTCTTGGTTTTTCCATCGCAGTCACCGCGGTGCCACGGGTGTACCAGTGAGCAGAAACGGCAATGATGGCCTTCGGGCGCGGCAGCGTTTCACCCAGATGACGCCAGGCCTGGGTATAGCGGTTTTCTTCCAGCGCGTTCATCGGGCTACCGTGGCCGAGAAAAAGTGCAGGCATACGAGAGCTGTTCATACAAGATCCTTGGTCAGTCGCAAACATGATGGGGACTAGACTACGCCGTTTGCCACGGCGACACAGCCGGATAACCGTGATGATGATCTTCAATAAATTTGAACGGTTAAAACGATAGAAACAATCAGCCAAATCCACTCGATTTATGCCTTTACTCTGTTAGTATCAGAAAATAAACGATAATTTCAGCATATAAGGAGACGACCATGTCCGTACCGCTGCTCCTGACCTTGCTGGCCGGCGGCGCCACCTTTGTCGGCGCCCTGTTCGGCATTATTGGCCAGAAGCCTTCCAACCGAATGCTGGCTTTTGCTCTTGGATTTGCCGCCGGGATTATGCTGCTGATATCGCTGATGGAAATGCTGCCCGCGGCGCTGCACACCGTCGGCATGTCGTCGATGATGGGTTACGGCATGTTCATGCTTGGGCTGCTGGGGTATTTCGCGCTGGACCGCATGCTGCCGCACCAGCACCCGCAGGATCTGATGCAGCAACCGCTGAAACCGCACAACCTGAAGCGCACCGCGGTGCTGTTGACGCTGGGCATCAGCCTGCACAACTTCCCGGAAGGCATCGCTACCTTCGTCACCGCCAGCGCCGACCTGGAACTGGGCATGGGCATTGCGTTGGCCGTGGCTATCCACAATATTCCTGAAGGTCTGGCGGTGGCTGGCCCGGTGTATGCCGCAACCGGCTCCAAGACCAAAGCCCTGCTGTGGTCCGGTATTTCCGGCATGGCGGAGATTCTCGGCGGCGTATTGGCGTTCCTGCTGCTTGGCCCGATGATTTCGCCGGTGGTAATGGCGTCGATTATGGCGGCGGTTGCCGGCATCATGGTGGCGCTGTCGGTTGATGAACTGATGCCGTTGGCGAAAGAAATCGATCCGCACAATAACCCGAGCTACGGCGTGCTGTGTGGGATGGCGGTGATGGGATTCAGCCTGACGCTGTTGCAAAGCGGCGGCATAGGTTAACGGTTTTCAGCCACAAAAAAAGCCGCATTACGCGGCTTTTTTCATCGTCAGAAAGTCAGTTCGTTATCAGCTGGCTTTCTTTTCGTGAGCCTGGCGGTAAGCCACCAGATCTTCGATGGTCAATACGGTCATATCATGCTGTTTGGCAAACACGATCACTTCCGGCGCATGCGCCATGCTGCCATCGTCGTTAGTCAGTTCACACAGCACACCGGCAGGTTTGAAACCGGCCATAGAGACCAGATCGATAGTCGCTTCAGTGTGACCACGACGGCTCAGCACGCCACCTGGCTGCGCGCGCAGCGGGAAAACGTGCCCAGGACGATTCAGATCGCTTGGCTTGGCGTTATCGGCCACGGCCGCACGGATAGTGGTCAGGCGATCGGAAGCGGACACGCCGGTGGTCACGCCCTGCGCCGCTTCGATAGTCACGGTGAAGGCCGTCTGGAACTGGCTGGAGTTGTTGGTCACCATCATCGGCAGTTCGAGCTGCTGACGACGTTCTTCGGTGAGACACAGACACACAATACCGCTGCCGTGGCGAATGGTCAGTGCCATCTGCTCAACGGTCATGGTTTCTGCGGCGAAGATCATATCACCTTCGTTTTCACGATTTTCATCATCGAGCACCATTACACCGCGGCCATTGCGCAATGCTTCAATAGCTCGCTCTACGCGTTCTACCGGCGTGCCGAAATCTGAAAGTAGGGTCTGATTCATGGTAAAAAACCTCATTAAAAAATTATGGATTACCAGAACCAGGGCGATCTTGAGGAGTAGCTAGCAATAGCTAAAAAAATAACGCAAGCGGGCGCAAACCCGGCAGATACCGTTACTCTCTCCCATCCGGACTATAACCGTCGGCCCCGGAATTACACCGGATCTGCTGACCTCTAACCAAACTGCAAGAGTCTGGCTGAGCGCTCGCGGGCTTTCACCGTAGAAGGTGATTTACCGCCGGTGGGGACTTGCACCCCGCCCTGAGAATAAGCGTCTCGACTATAACGCTAATGATTAATCAGGGCAATTGGCAAAAGCACAATTCGGCCAATCACAGGGAATGCGGTTATTAGTTTATCCCGCGGGCAACTCGCATTACACTAGGCGACAGCTATTAAACTCTGAAAGGGATACGCCATGATTGACCCGAAAAAAATTGAACAGATCGCACGCCAGGTGCATGAATCCATGCCTAAAGGCGTACGTGAATTCGGGGAAGACGTTGAGAAGAAAATCCGTCAGGTGCTGCAGTCGCAGTTAACCCGTTTGGATTTGGTCAACCGCGAAGAGTTCGACGTACAGACACAGGTGCTGCTGCGCACCCGTGAAAAGCTGGCGTTGCTGGAACAGCGCATGAACGAGTTGGAAAGCAAGCTGAACGCAGCACCAGCCACGCAACAGCCAGACGCAGAATAGTTATCGCTAAGGGCGCGGCATCGCGCCCTTATTGCCGTTTTAGCGCCGCCTTCGGCCTGCGCGGCAACACCAGCCAAATCAACGCGAACATCCCCAGCGCATACAGGCTTTTCCAGCCGATAATGACCATCAGCAGCAAACACAGCACCAGCCCTACCGCCGCCATTAACCGCGAACGCCCGTGCAAAATTCGGCAGCCCGCCAACATGCACAGCAGGTAGATCAGCACAAAGATGCCATTGGCATACACCAGCAGCATATCCAACGGCAGTTTCAGCGTATAAATCAGCAGGGTGAACAACAGGCAACAGCCCACCACCGCGCTTAATGCATTGACCGGTGCCTGGCCAGCGGACAGTTTAGCCAACGCGCTGGCTGGCCGCTCCTGCGCCTGCGACCACACCAGCCGGGCGAAGCTTTGGGTGTAGATATTCACGCTGGCAAAGCAGGCCAGATAGCCAATGACGCAGGCCACCCACAACGCATGTTGCCCAAACAGTTGCACCACGATACCCGGCAACGACGCAGCCGCCGCCTGATGCTCACCGTACGCATGAAAGTGCAACACCGCCACGGTACAGCCCCAGTACACCGCCCCGGCGACCAGCAGGCCAAACAGCAGGGCACGCGGGAAGTCGCGCTCCGGGTTACGAAACTCGGTTGCCAGATGCGCAAAGGCTTCCAAACCGACAAAGCACCAGAACATGACCGCCAGCGCGTGGAACAAATTAGGGGGAGATACTTCGTCGAGTGCTGGCCAGGGGATTTGAGCAGGAGAGATGCCGCCACGCCACCAAATTGCGGCCACCAGCGCCACCACCAGCATGGCGATCAGCGTTTGAATATTGGCGCTGGAACCGGCGCTGCGCGTGCCCAGCAGCCAAATCACCATCAGCGTGGCTATTTGCACCAGCAGCAGGCCATTAGCGTTCCAGCCGAACGCGGCCTGCCAAAAACCGGCGGCAATCTGTAATGCCGCAGGCAGGCCCACCGGGATCACCGACAAAAACAGCCAGCCGGTCACTTTCGCCATACGCGGGCCAAAAGCCAGACCGACAAAATGCGCGGCGCCACCGGCGCTGGGGAAATGCCGGCCCAAAGCCGCAAAAGCGATGGCAATCGGAAACACCAGCGCAATCAATACCGGCCAGGCCCATAGGCTGTCGCCCTGAGCCACCTGAGCCGCCAGTGCAGGAACGGCGAACACCCCCGTTCCCAGCAATGAAGTGGACAATAGCCCAACGCCCTGCGCCAAACTCAGTTCCTGCTTCAGTCCACTCACTGCCACCGCCGTTTTATCCGCCATACTTCAAGTTGCATCCGCGTTCGCGGCTCTTGCTCCCCCGGATCGCTGACTTATGTAAGCTCATCGCGAGTTGCTCGATTACCGCCTGAATGCAGCTCGAATTATTTAGGCTAAAAAGAGTCTGTTAGCCACGCCCGTCTTTGATTGCCTTGATAATATTGGTGGTCGACAGGCCGTCTTCAAAGTTCAGCACCTTGACGTCGCCGCCGTTGGCCCAAACCTCGGCGCTGCCGGCAATATCTTCAGGTTTGTAGTCGCCGCCTTTCACCAGCAGATCCGGCAGGATATCGGCGATCAGGCGTTGCGGCGTGTCTTCTTCGAATGCCACAACCCAATCCACCGCTTCCAACGCCCCCAATACGATCATGCGGTTTTCCAGCGCGTTGACCGGACGGGTCTCGCCTTTCAGGCGCTTGGTGGAAGCGTCGCTGTTGACCGCCACAATCAGGCGGTCGCCCAGTTTGCGGGCATTCGCCAGATAGGAAACGTGACCGGCATGCAGAATGTCGAAGATACCGTTGGTCATCACCACTTTTTCACCGCGCTGACGTGCTTGCGCCACGGCGGTTTTCAGCTGGGCTTCGGTCATGACGCCAAAGCCGGTTTCGGCACGGCCACGCACCGCGTTTTCCAGCTCGATCGGGGAAACGGTAGAGGTCCCCAGTTTGCCCACCACCACGCCGGCGGCGGCATTGGCCAGGAAACAGGACTCTTCCAAGGTGTTACCGGCGGCCAACGCGGCAGCCAGCACGCCAATCACGGTATCGCCAGCACCGGTAACGTCAAACACTTCCTGCGCCTGGGTTGGCAGGTGCAGTGGCGGAACGCCCAATTGCAGCAACGTCATGCCGTGTTCGGAACGGGTGACCAGCAGCGCGGAGAGCTCAAAGTCCGCCACCAGCTTCATGCCGCGTTCGACCAGCTCGGCTTCGTCTTTGCAGTGCCCTACGACCGCTTCGAACTCAGACAGGTTGGGCGTCAGCAGCGTCGCGCCGCGATAGCGCTCAAAATCGGAACCCTTTGGATCGATCAGCACCGGCACCTTGGCGGCCCGCGCCAGTTGGATCATGCTCTGTACCTGGCTCAGCGCGCCTTTGGCGTAGTCAGACAGCACCAGCGCACCAATTTGCGGCAGCGCCTGCTGGATGCGTTCCAGCATGGGTTGCGAATCGACGTTGGAGAACCCTTCTTCGAAGTCGAGACGGATCAGTTGCTGGTTGCGTGACAGCACGCGCAGCTTGGTGATGGTCGGATGCGTCGGTACCGAAACGAAATCACAGCGCACGTTCACTTCGTTCAGCTTGGCGCTCAGTGCACGCGCCGCGTCATCAATACCGGTCAAGCCCACCAGGCGTGAGTTGGCACCCAGCGAAGCGATATTCATCGCCACGTTTGCTGCACCGCCGGGACGCTCTTCAATGGTTTCAACCTTGACCACCGGCACCGGCGCTTCCGGTGAAATACGGCTGGTCGGCCCATACCAATAGCGATCCAACATGACGTCACCCACCACCAATACCCCGGCGCGGCGAAAATCAGGCAGTGTAACTTTCATCCGATAACTCCAAAAAAGTACAAAATTTTAGTGGCGCAGATATTACCACAGACGTCTGTAATAGCTGCAAAACGTATTGCGCAACCGGCCTGCCTAACCCAGCCACTTCGCCCAACTGGTGCGAACCTGTTCACGCTCGGCGGCAAATTGCCCCTTGGCGACCTTGCCGGAATGCTCCTGCAACGCCAGGTGGTGAATTTCATCGCGCATGGTGACGTAGGCCTGAGTGAGCGCCTGCGCCTCTTCTTCCGGCATGATGCCGTAATTGGCCATCAACTCGAAAATGCGTACGTTATCAGACCAACGCGTCAGACGGGGCTCGGTGCTTGCATAGCCTAAGACCAGATACTGGGCAATAAATTCGATATCGGTGATACCGCCCTCGTCGGCTTTGATATCAAAGAGTTCACGCTGCTTGTTGCCGAGGTGATTACGCATTTTCTCGCGCATCTCGCGTACCTCCAGCCGCAGCGTTTCGCCGTCGCGTGGTTTGCACAAGATCTCACGGCGGATCGCGTCAAACTGCTGATGCAGCGCCGGATCGCCATGGACGATACGCGCCCGCACCAGTGCCTGGTGCTCCCAGGTCCAGGCCTCGTTCTGCTGATAATCGGCAAAGGCTTCAACCGTGCTGACCAACATGCCTGCTGCGCCCGAAGGCCGCAGGCGAGCGTCCACCTCGTACAAAATGCCGGAGGAGGTGCGGGTACTGAACAGGTGCATGACGCGCTGCGCCAAACGCAGATAAAACTGACGGCCGTCGATGCAGCGATCGCCGTCGGTCATCACGTCCGGTGGACAATCCAGAATAAACACCAGATCAAGATCGGAACTGTAGCCCAGCTCCCAACCGCCCAGTTTTCCGTAGCCAATCACGGCAAAACCGCGCCCTTCCCGCTCCTGCAAATGGGTCGGTTGACCATAGCGCGCCACCATGTCGTTCCACGCTTGCTGCACCACCGCGTCGATAATGGCCTCGGCCAGATAGGTGAGGTGATCGCTCACTTTCATCACCGGCAGCGCCCCAGAGATATCCCCGGCGGCGATGCGTAACTGCTGCGCCTGTTTGAATTGACGCAATGCCTCAAGTTTCTGCTCTTCGTCATCTTCCGGTACCCGCAACAGGTACTGGCGCAGTTCGCTGCGGTAAGCATCCGGGGCCACCGGCTGATACAGCGTCGCCGGATCCAGCAGTTCGTCCAGCAACAGCGGATAGCGCGACAGCTGGTTGGCGACCATCGGCGAAGCGGCGCACAGGCGAATCAGATGGCTGAGCGCAGCGTGGTATTCCACCAGCAGCTCAAGGTAGGTGGTACGCGTTACGATGCTCAACAGCAGCTGAGTCAACCGCAGCAGCGCCGTCGGCGCATCCTGACGTGGACACACTTCCGCCAGCAGACGCGGCATCAATTGATCAAGCACATCGCGACCGCGCGGGCCGATAGTGCGTTTGTCGACGTCGTGACGAAACTCGGCGATGGTACGCAACATCTGCCTGCGCGCTTCTTCATCCAGGTGTGGCGTCAACGGCGCCAGCTCGTGTTCTTCCAGTGCATCCTGCCACAGGCTGTGGTAGTGCTGATAATCGGGATCTTCGCCCACATCGGGGCTATCGTCGCCAATCAGGTCGTTAAATACCGCTCTCACCGCCTGCATATGCTCGTCCAGCGCCGCGAGCAGCGTCGACCAGTCGTCGAACCCCATGCCCCAGGCCAAACGGGCCTGATCGAGCTCATCTTGTGGCAGCGTCTGCGTTTGTTGGTCGGCAATGGCCTGCAGCAGGTTTTCCAGCCGGCGCAGGAACAAGTAGCTGGCGCTCATCGCCTGTACCTGTTGCGGCTCCAGCAACCCCAGTTCCCCCACCGCCTGCAGCGTGGGCAGCAGCGATCGCCCCTGCAGTGCCGGCTCTCGCCCGCCGCGGATCAATTGGAATACCTGAGTGATAAATTCAATTTCGCGGATGCCGCCGGCACCCAGCTTGATGTTGTCTTTCAGCCCACGCCGCCGCACTTCGCGGGCAATCATGCCTTTCATATTGCGCAGCGACTGGATCACGCTGAAATCGATATAGCGACGAAAAACGAACGGCCGCAGGGTTTTGCGCAACTCTTCACTGTAGGCGTCTTCCGAGCCGC
The DNA here is from genome assembly GCF_014164835.1 of Serratia sp. OS31. Taxonomy (NCBI): domain Bacteria; kingdom Pseudomonadati; phylum Pseudomonadota; class Gammaproteobacteria; order Enterobacterales; family Yersiniaceae; genus Serratia; species Serratia sp. OS31. The sequence continues at coordinate 38,663 of NZ_JACJFQ010000006.1, forward strand.
CCATCAGCCGCGCTTTCACCATCGCGTAACGTTCCCAGTCGCGCCCCTGCTCCTGGTAGTAGTCCTCTAGGGCGGCGAAGCTCATGACCAGCGGACCACTGTCGCCGAAGGGCCGCAGCCGCATATCCACACGATAAACAAAGCCGTCGATGGTTTGCTGATCCAGTGCCTTGATCAGCCGCTGCCCCAGACGGGTAAAGAACTGCGCGTTATCCAACTCGCGCCGTCCTCCCTGGGTCTGACCGTTTTCCGGGTAGGCAAAAATCAGGTCTATATCGGACGAGAAGTTCAGCTCGCCGCCGCCCAGTTTCCCCATGCCGAGGATCAGCAACGGCTGGGGTACGCCCTGGGCGTTGCACGGGGTGCCCCACTCACGGCAGCAGGTTTGATACAGCCAGTCGCGAGCGCTGACGATCAGCGTTTCCGCCAGCCCGCTCAGCTGCAACAGCGTCTCTTGCGTGCTGCACAGATTCTGCGCTTGCGCCCAGGCGATCCTCACCAGCGTCTCGCGGCGGAACAGACGTAACGCGCGCATCAGTTGCGCTTCGTCGCGCACATCTTCCAGCGTGTCTTGCAACCAGGCGGCGTAATGTTGCCACTCGTCCGCGACCGGTGGCTGTTTGCGCAACGTCTCCAGCCATTGCGGCTGACTGAGCAACATGTCGCAGACAAAATCGCTCGACGCCAAAACCCGCTGTTCCTGGCTGCTGAGCACGCAGTCCGCGCCCTGAGTTTCCTGAAAACGCTGCACGATGCTCTGTGCCTGAACCTGTAACCTGCTCGAGAGTGGCAACATAGTGAAGGATCCGTTCTGCGGCCTGCGCCTCGCAGGCCAGCTTTATTAGCGGAGCGCGCCGTTTAACCAGAATGGCGCATGCGATAAGGCCTGCTTGCGGCTGGATTCGTACCAGCCTTGACGACGTTCGGCCAGCGCCTGCTGCAGTTCGCGCCAGCTTTCGATATAAGGGCCGGTTTCGTCATCGGGATAAGCACCGGACAGCAGGATAAATGCCGACACCTGACGGGTCAGGCGCGGCAGCTGTTCCTCGTATTCATCCTCGTTCAACGTGCGCGTGAAGGCCTCTTTCAACTCGGCCGCGCTGCGTCCCAGCATAATGTCGCTGAAACGTTTGAATGAACCGTCGAGCTTGGTTTGCGCCTTGGCGTCGATAAAGGGTTTCCAGGCGCCGGTCACCAACCATGATGTGAGCGCTAACTTACACTGCAGGTATTCTGCGCTGTAACACAACACCTGCGGCTGAGTGCTCTTATCAATCAACAGCGGCTCCAGTGCGGTCAGGCGGGCGCGCAGATCGGCGCTGGCTTTGCGTGGTACCAGACCACCGAAGATCACCAGTGCCTGACGGATCAGCGCAATCGCCTCCATAACCGAGCGACGGGCCTGGGTATCACCGCGCAGCCACAGCTCTTCGTGATACTGCCAGTGGCTCAGGCCCAGTTCGAAGCTGGCAACCATACCCTGTTCTACGCTGGATTTGGCCGCAGGCTTCAATACCGCCAGCGGGCGGCGCTCACGCGGAGCATTGCCCTGCGCCAGATGATAGCCGCGCGCCGCTTTGCTCAGGTTGCCCTGACGCAGGCCGCCGTGCATCGCCAATTCGTTGGCGAGCGCCAGCAGATCGTCGGTATTACCCGTTTTAAGCTCCAGCTCAATCTCGCACAGCGCTTCACTCAGCTCACCGGCGCTGACCTCGCCCTGGTCAAGCCCAACCTCAATCTCGCTCTTACCGTAAGTGACCACCCACTTCTCACGCACGAAGTCGGTGCGGAACAGGGGCTGCAAAGCCTGCTGCAGCGCGTCGACATCACAGCCTTGCGGCCAGATATCCGCCGGGAACCGTTCCAACGCCAGCTCCGGCGTGGTGATAGCCACATTATATTCCGGGCGCTGATGCAAACCCGCCACCACCTTACCGGCGGTTTTGATGGTCATTTCATAACTGTCGTCGAAACCGCGGATACGCAGCCCCATATCCTGACTGCGCAGGAAATTATCGGCGGTTTCGAAGTAGATATTGGTCAGTTTTTGCGGCGCGGAATGCTGATGAGGCCAGGCAGCCAACTGCTGCGGCAAAGCGGCAACCGCATCCGGGATAGCAATAAATTTCAGTTCTATTTCAACGGTCATAAGTCTTTTACACCAATAAGTTACGCATTCGCGTCAGCCTTCACGGCGGCGGGCCTCGCCTGCCGCGCTCTGCCCGATGACGCACAGTTGCCGTTATCTTACCGCGATTCCCTGCACCTTAACCCTGCTAACTGCAGAAAAAACCTGTTACGTTATAAAACACTGCGCAACTCACAGAATCTGCCACAGTAAGATAGTTCTCATTCCGGTTTTTGCGTTGCGTCGTCAGACTGAACGCTCTACTATCGTTCCCATAAATTCACACAGAAACGATGAACTAATGCAGAAATTACGCCTAATTTGCCTTGCCGTGCTGAGCTTCAGCATCACTTGGGGCGCCCATGCCGAAGATAAACGCTATATCTCCGATGAATTGAATACTTACGTCCATAGCGGCCCGGGTAATCAGTACCGTATCGTCGGTACCCTGAACGCCGGTGAAGAAGTCACCCTGTTGAGCGTAAATGACAGCACCAACTATGGCCAGATCCGCGATGCGAAAGGCCGCACGACCTGGATCCCGCTCAATCAGCTGAGCCAGACGCCAAGCCTGCGCACCCAAGTGCCGGCGCTGGAGCAACAGGTAAAAACCCTGACCGACAAGCTGGCCAACATCGACAACAGCTGGAACCAGCGCACGGCAGAAATGCAGCAGAAAGTGGCCGGCAGCGACAGCACCATCAGCGGTCTGCAGCAGGAAAACCAGGATCTGAAAAATCAGCTGGTGGTCGCACAGAAAAAGGTTAACGCGGTTAATCTGCAGCTCGACGACAAACAGCGCACCATCATCCTGCAGTGGTTCATGTACGGCGGTGGCGTAGCCGGCGTAGGCCTGCTGCTTGGCTTGTTGTTGCCACACCTGATCCCGCGGCGCAAAAGCAACAACCGCTGGATGAACTGATTTCAGTCTCCTTCTGTTTGAGATCGGGCGCCTGCGGGGCGCCCTTTTTATTGGCTGCGGCACCGCCCGGCTAATTGAGGTAATCTGGTCAGCAGAGCCTTAAGATAAATTCAGGAGTTAACAGTGAAGACTTACCTGGTCGGCGGCGCCGTCCGCGACAGCCTGCTTGAGATACCGGTATTCGACCGCGACTGGGTGGTGGTGGGCGCCGCGCCGTCAGAGCTGATCGCGCTGGGATATCAACAGGTCGGTAAAGACTTCCCGGTGTTTCTTAATCCCAAGACCCATGAAGAATATGCGCTGGCGCGCACCGAGCGGAAATCCGGCCAGGGCTATACCGGTTTTACCTGTTACGCCGCGCCGGACGTGACGTTGGAACAAGATCTGCAGCGCCGGGATCTGACCATCAACGCCATCGCCCGCAGCGCCGACGGGGAGTTAATCGATCCTTTCAACGGCGTGGCCGACCTGCAAGCGCGGGTGTTACGCCATGTATCTGAAGCTTTTGGTGAAGATCCGTTACGCGTGCTGCGCGTGGCGCGCTTTGCCGCCCGCTTCGCTCATCTGGGTTTTACCGTCGCCCCGGAAACCGCGGAGTTGATGCGTCAGATGGCGAACAGCGGCGAACTGGCGGCGCTGACCCCGGAACGGGTCTGGAAAGAAACCGAGAAGGCGCTGCAGAGCCAAAGCCCGCAGGTCTATTTCCAGGTGCTGCGCGACTGCGAGGCGCTCAGCGTACTGTTCCCGGAGATCGATGCTTTATTTGGCGTTCCGGCCCCCGCCAAGTGGCACCCGGAGATCGACACCGGCATTCACACGCTGATGACGCTGGCTATTGCCGCCCAACTCAGCCCCGAGGTCGACGTGCGCTTTTCGGCGCTGTGCCATGATTTGGGTAAAGGGCAGACGCCAAAAGAGCTGTGGCCTCACCACCACGGCCATGGGCCTGCCGGTGTTGTGCTGGTAGAGGCCTTATGTCAGCGGTTGCGCGTCCCCAACCCGGTACGCGACCTGGCCAAACTGGTGGCCGAGTATCACGACCTGATCCACACCGTTAACAAACTGCGCCCGGAGACCCTGTTGAAACTGTTTGATGCGGTCGATGTCTGGCGCAAGCCTCAGCGGCTGGAGCAGATGATCCTCACCAGCGAAGCCGATGCTCGCGGCCGTACCGGATTTGAAAACAATCCCTACCCGCAGGGTGACTATCTGCGCCAGGCGTTTCAGGTGGCGAATGCCGTCTCGGTAAAAGAAGTGGTGGCCAGCGGCCTGCAAGGGCTGGCGATCCGCGATGAGCTCAAACGCCGTCGTCAACAGGCGTTGGCCGACTGGAAACAAACCCAGGATATTCTGAAAGACCAGGCATAAAAAAACCCCGCAGCGCGGGGTTTTTAATTGGCATGCCGCTTACATGAAGACCATGTAAACCACGGCGGCAACGATAAAACGATAGATGGCGAACGGCACAAACGAAATGCGTTTGATCAGCGACAGGAAGGTTTTTATCGCGATCAGCGCTACGACGAAAGCGGTAGCAAAACCGACGGCGAACATCGGTAAATCGCCCATCGTCAGGAAGTGCAGGCTCTTGTACAAGTCCAGCCCGCTGGCACCGATCATCATCGGCACCGCCAGAATGAAGGAGAACTCGGAGGCCGCATAACGGTTCACGCCCACCAGCATACCGCCGGCAATGGTCGAACCTGAACGGGAAAAGCCCGGCCACAGCGCCAGACACTGGAAGCAACCAATCATAAACGCCTGGCGGTAGGTGATGTCATCCAGCCCTTCAGCGCTCGGTTTTTTCGGCTTCAGCCATTCCGCCGCCAGCAACAGGAAACCACCGACCACCAACGCATACATCACGTTTTTCGGTGCGAACAGCGATTTGATGAAATCATGGAGCAACAGTCCCAGCACTACTGCGGGGATCATCGCCAGCAGGATATGGCCCAGTTTCAACCGGCCCGCCGTTTTGCCTTCATGCTCAACCGGCTTACCGCCGAAATGAATGCCGATCAGCCCGAACAGACGGCGCCAGAACATCACCACCACCGCAAGAATCGACCCCAACTGAATGATCACTTCAAAGGTTTTGGCCTTATCGCCGGTAAAACCCAGCCACTCGCCAACGATGATCATGTGCCCGGTAGAAGATACCGGCAAAAATTCAGTTAACCCTTCAACCACCCCAAGAACAAACGCAATAAACAGTGAATGCATGTCCGCCATGTGCTTCGATCACCCCATAAATTTACGGCTATAAACATAAAAAAGCGGCAGTGCTCAATACATTGCCGCTAAAACAATTCTCAGGTTCAGACCAGGTTAACGGCCTTTAGTTGCACCTGTATGACAGAACATCACACCGGACGGGTACCACGCTCAATAATCACCCCAACCCGGCTGGCATGTGCAACAGCGCCCGGTTTGCTGACCTTAATACGGACCCAGGGGGAATTGAAGCGCTGGAGCAATATTTCAGATATTTCCTCTGCCACCCGCTCCACCAACGCAAAGCGATTTGGCTCCACGTGCTGGATGATGGCTTCACTGATATCGGCATAGCTCAGACAGTCGTTCACGTCGTCGCTGGCAGCTGCCTGGCGGTTATCCCAGCCCATTTCGATATCGAACACCAGCTTCTGGCGAATGTTTTGTTCCCAGTCATAAACGCCAATGGTGGTGATTACGGTAAGTTCTTCTATAAATACGATATCCATCACGTCATTCTCTGTTTTTGGCCTTGCCGGATACCACTTCCAGCGGAATATGCGTATTATCCCTTTATGTTGCGAGTAAAACGACCCTTATTAAACGGAACCGCGTTATGAGTGCTACCGCGCTTGGCATGATTATCTTCGCGTATCTGTGTGGCTCAATTTCCAGTGCGATCCTGGTTTGTCGGATCGCCAGGCTGCCCGATCCGCGTGAACATGGCTCAGGGAATCCAGGGGCTACCAACGTCCTGCGCATCGGCGGTCGCCTGGCGGCGGCGGCGGTGCTGGTTTTCGATATTCTCAAAGGAATGCTGCCGGTCTGGCTGGCATACAAGCTTAATGTCCCGCCGCTGTACCTGGGGCTGACGGCGATTGCCGCCTGCGTCGGGCACATCTATCCGGTGTTCTTCCATTTCCGCGGCGGCAAGGGCGTGGCAACGGCATTTGGCGCCATAGCGCCGATAGGCTGGGATCTGACCGGTCTGATGACCGGCACCTGGTTGCTGACCGTGTTGCTCAGCGGTTACTCTTCGCTGGGCGCGATTGTCAGCGCGCTGATTGCCCCCTTCTACGTTTGGTGGTTCAAACCGCAGTTCACCTTCCCGGTAGCCATGCTGTCATGCCTGATTCTGATGCGGCACCACGACAACATTCAGCGCCTTTGGCGTGGCCAGGAAGGCAAAATTTGGGGCAAATTCCGCAAGAAAAAGCCTGAAACGGTTGAGCAGGAAACCAAAAAAGAAGAGTGATTCATAACGCCTGAGGCAGGTCAGCCTGCCCCGAATTAGCCCGGGTTCTGTTCCCCACGGTGCCCGGTTTTTTGAGTTATCACTCTATCGTCGTGAATATATTGCGTTCTCCCGCCTGGGTGACGTTTCTGCGGCAATAATACCCCTCGTTCAAAATCGCATGAATTGCCAAATCACCCCATCGCTAATGATTATCATTAGCGACAATTAAATATTGTCATTCCCTAAGATGGATCATCAATAACATGCCTATGAAGACTATTCGGCGCCTGATAATAAAACAGCCTAACCTTTTTATGCTGCTGGCAGGAATATGTACCAGTTCATTGGCTTATGCCGCGGGGGAAAACGAAAGTGTCATTACCGTTTACGGCGAGGGAAATACGGCAGAAGAAGCCATAGGGTCCAATGGGACCTATGCCGCAAAACAAAGCGTTACGGCAACCAAAACCAGCACGCCATTAATCAAAACTCCCCAGTCTATTTCCGTTATTACGGAAGAAGAATTACAAACCAAACGCCCCGCCACCATTAAAAATGCGCTCAACTACACGCCGGGTGTAGTCACAGGCAATAGCGGCAGTTCGAGCATATTTGATAGCGTCATGATCCGTGGTTTCAATAATGTCAGCCAGAATATCTATTTGGACGGTTTGAAATTACAGGGGGATATGTATGCCGACAGCAAAGTGGATCCGTATTTTTTACAACGGGTAGAAGTTTTGCGTGGTCCAGCCTCGGTGCTGTATGGCAAAAGCAATCCCGGCGGTGTTATTTCCAGCGTCAGCAAGCGTCCACAAAAACAGCCATTGCATGAATTACAACTACAGGCCGGCAATCATCATGAATGGAAAACCCAATTCGATTTCAGCGACGCTCTTGATGATGAAGAAGCCTTGGCTTACCGCTTAACCGGTAATTATTACGAAGCGCATAGCCAGCAAAAAGGGGAGCGGGAAAAACGCTATGCCATTGCGCCTTCTTTGCTTTGGCAACCTTCAGAAAAAACATCGCTGTTACTCCAGCTGTCTTTGCAAAACGAGCCACGCACCGGTTATTACGGCTGGCTGCCGAGCGAAGGAACTCTGACTTCCGGTGAATTCGGCAAATTCTCCCCTTCGTTTAACGAGGGCGAGCCCAGCTTTAACCGTTTCGAACGCCAACAGCGCATGGTGGGCTATCAGCTCGATCATGCCTTCAACGATACCTGGTCCTTCCATCAGGCCGTCCGCTATCAGCATACCAAGGTCAACTGGCGCAGCATCTATGGCAACGGCCTCTGCAACCCAATGACCTGCATGGGGGTTGCTCCTCAGCAGTATGGCACCACATTGTCCCGCGCTGCGATAGTCAGCGACGAGAGATTGAATGGGTTAACCACCGATACCCGGCTGGAAGGGAAACTGAACGCCGGCAGTTGGCGCCACACCCTGTTGATGGGGATTGACTATTCGCAGCTGCGCAACGATCTGCAAAACAAGATGGGTTCTGCCGCGCCGCTCAATCTGGTAAACCCGCAGTATGGCAACCATGACGTGCTTTATTTTGGCGACACCCATACGATTAACAAAAACCACCAGTTAGGCGCTTATCTGCAGGATCAGGCCGAATGGCAGAACTGGGTATTCACGCTGGGCGGCCGCTTTGACCACAGCGTCGTAAAAACCCACGAAAGCAGTAATATAACCGGCGCAGGATCCTCATCCAGCATCACGGATAATGAATTCACCTGGCGTGGCGGCGTTAATTATGTCTTCAATAACGGCATCGCACCTTACGTGAGCTATAGCGAATCATTTGAACCCAATAGCGGCAACAGTTTATCAGGCCAGGCTTTCAAACCTTCCCGTGGGAAGCAATATGAAGCCGGAATTAAATTCATCCCTGATAACGCAGCGGTTTCTGCTTCTATCGCCGCATTCCAACTGACCAAAGACAATAATTTGCGCCGGGATGCCCTTAACCCTTATTACAATGTGCAAGAGGGTAAAATTCGCTCTCGCGGCATTGAAATTGAAGGCAAGGCCGCACTCACCTATAACCTTAATTTAATCGCAAGCTATACCTATACTAATGCTGAGTTCCGCGATAACTCCGGTAATAATGGCCATACTCCCGCCATGGTGCCTAAACATATGGCTAATTTGTGGACTGATTACACCTTTAATCAAGGCTGGTTAAATGGGCTGAGCCTCGGCGGCGGCGCACGTTATGTGTCCAGCACCCCTGGTGACGACGGCAATAATTTCAAAGTCCCGAGCTATACGGTTTTTGACACCGCCATAAAATATCAACTGGACAATATTCCCGGACTGGAAAACGCAGAAATTGCTTTAAACGTAAACAATCTTTTTGATAAGCACTATGTTTCCTCTTGCTTTACCAATAATACCTGTTCATGGGGTGCAGAACGACAAATCCTCACCACGTTAACGCTACATTGGTAATAACACTCGATTACAGAATTATTCTTTTCAAATTATATTGAGCTATTTGTCGTGCCTTAGCGATGGCGTTTAATTTTCGCCATTTTATTTCTTGGTCAGTCTTGGCCAAGAAACCTTATTTATATTCCTCAGGGGAGTTATTATGAGTAGTCATCAAACGGGGGCCGGTAAGCCTGGCCCTATCGGGCGACTGCTACGGCCTATACGTGGGAGCCTTATTGTTGCCGGGGTACTGGCAGCTATCGGCACAATATTCACGCTGGTGCCGTTGGCGGGCATTGCCCATATTGCCGTCATTGTTTTGGGTCATCAGGAACAAACAGGAGCCGCTACTCCGTTTCTGGCGGCAGGTGGGATTGGCGACAGCGTCGTCGTCTGCCTGGTCAGCCTGTTTGCCGGCTTAATTATTGTTACCCTGGCCGAAGTGCTCGCACACCTGGCCGATAACCGCATTACCCACGGCCTGCGCATTTCGGCGGCCCGACGCCTGGCGCAGGTGCCCCTGGGGTGGTTTAGCGACCGTGCTTCAGGCGAAGTGAAACAGGCGATGCAGGACGATATTGGCACCCTGCACGATCTCACCGCCCACTTTTTCACCACCTTGGGACGCACAATCGGCGCGATGCTGATCTCGGTTATCTACATGTTCGTCATGGACTGGCGGATGGCGATCGTCTCGATTATTCCTTTCTTCCTGTTCTTCTTCATTTTCGGCAAGGCTCAAAAAGCCGGCGCGCCGCATATGGGTGAGTTTGTTAAGGGGCTAGGCCGTATCAATAATGCCGTGGCCGAATTCGTTAACGGCATCCCGGTGATCAAAACCTTCAGCGGCGGCGGCAAAGCGCACAGCAGCTACCGTAAAGCGATCGCCTCCTTTACCCAGGTATTCACCCGTACCATGAGCCCGGTGATCAAGACCATAGCGCTGGCGAATGCCATCGTTGCTCCGGTTACCGTATTGGGTGTGGTGTTGGTTTTCGGTACCTTGTTTGTGGCACTGGGCTGGCTTGAACCGCTTAACGTCTTGCCGTTCGCCCTGGTCGCACCGGGTATTTCCGCCCCGCTGCTGCTAATGGGCTTTATTACCCACGGCCTGCGTAATGCCACAGGGGCGGCGGAACGCATACAATCGCTGCTGGACACGCCGATCCTCACGCAGCCAGAGAGACAACCCGTGCTGCAAGATGCGGAGATCCGTTTCGAGCAAACGGGCTATTCCTACAATAGTGACGGTCACGTGCTGGCAGACATCAACCTCAGCCTGAAACCCGGCAGCGTAACCGCCATCGTCGGCCCATCCGGCGCGGGTAAATCCACCCTGGCACGCTTGCTGTTACGTTTCTTCGACCCGACCCAAGGGCGCATTACGCTCGGCGGTGTCGATCTGCGCGAATTGAGCTCGACCCTGCTTTATCAACACATTGGTTTCGTGCTGCAGGAAGTGAAGCTGATCCACGCCAGCCTGCGAGAAAACATTGCGTTGGGTCGCCCCAATGCCAGCATGCAAGAAATCGAAGCCGCCGCCATAGCAGCCAATATTCACGATCACATCCTGAGCTTGCCACGGGGTTACGACTCGGTAGTCGGGGAGGATGCAAAACTCTCCGGGGGTGAACAGCAGCGCGTAAGCATCGCACGCGCCGTGTTGTTGAACCCACCGATTTTGGTGCTGGATGAAGCCACCGCCGCCGCTGACGCGGAGAACGAATACCTGATCCAGGAAGCCCTTTCCAACTTTGCCAAAAATCGCACGTTGCTGGTGATTGCCCACAGGTTAGACACCATCATGCACGCCGACCATATCGTTGTGCTTGAGGACGGCACGATCCGTGAACAAGGCAACCATGCCGAGTTGTTGGCCGGCCAAGGCCGCTATGCGCGTCTCTGGGCTGCGGGGGGTTACGAAAACATGACGAAACAGGCGGATCAACCATGTTAAAAACATTTATGCAGTTGCTCGGCGACGATGCACCCATATTCCGTCGTTATATCGGCATGGCTGTGCTTTACGGGGTGTGTTGTGGCCTGACGGTCACCACCTTGGTGCCTGTTGTCGGCTATCTGCTGCAAGGTGAAGTCTACACAGCGGCCGGTTGGCTGATGGCGCTTTTCGCCGGCGTACTTTTGAGCTGGCTGTTGCGCAGGCGCGTCGATTTCGCCGGCATGAACGTAGGTTCATCGCTGTTACTGACGGCCCGTCAACGCATTGGCGACCATGTGGCTACCTTGCCTATCGGCTGGTTCACTCCTGATAATACGGCGCGACTCAGTCATGTGGTTTCTCAGGGGATGATGGATGTGGCGCAACTCCCGGCGCACCTTTTTACACCGATCGTCAGCGGTGTTGTCACGCCGCTGGTACTGGTGATAGCGCTTTGCACCTTGCAGTGGCAAATGGGGCTGCTGGCGCTGGCGGCCCTGCCCCTGATTGCCGGCATTTTCCTGCTCTCGGCGCGGCTCGGTACCCAGGCTGACGAAGCCTTCCATCAGGCATCCGCCCACACCAGCCAACGTATGGTGGAATTTGCGCAGGCACAGTCAGTACTGCGCGCCTTCAACGGTGAAGGCGGCGGGACCCGTTTCCTCGAACAGGCCATCGACCGGCAGTATCAGTCAGGCAAGCGGCTTATCTATATCTCCACGGCCTCTGTGGTGCTCAACTCCTGGGTAGTGCAACTGGTGTTCGCCACCCTGTTGGTCATCGGGGCAACGCTACTGAGTCACACTCAGGGGAGCCTGCCGGCTATCGGTAACGCGGTGGGAACGGTGATCGCCCTGATGCTGGTTAGCCGCTTTATCGACCCGTTGTTGGACGTTGCCAGCTATGGCGAAGCCCTGCGAAACGCTCGTGGCCAGTTAAATGCCGTCAGCGAAATTTTAGCCATTACCCCCTTGCCGGAACCGCAGCAGGCTCAGCAGCCGAACGACGCTTCGCTGGAGTTGCGCGATGTTTCGTTCAGCTATTCGCCAGAACAGGCTGCCGTACTGCGCGGGGTCAGCTTTAAGGTTGAACCCGGCACCATGACCGCACTGGTTGGCGCATCCGGCTCGGGTAAAACCAGTTTGGTTCGTTTGATTGCGCGTTTCTTTGACGTCACGGGCGGGGCTGTGATGATTGGCGGAGCCGACGTACGCCAGATCCCTAACGAACAATTGACGGATCAGATCAGCCAGATTTTCCAAAATACCTATCTGTTCCAGGGCAGCATTGGCGAAAACATCCGTCTGGGTAAACCGATGGCCAGCGATGAGGAAGTATTGATGGCCATCGAACAGGCCGGGGCGGCGGAAATCATCGAACGGCTGCCCCAGGGGCTGGATACCCCGGTAGGCGAAGGCGGCGCTCGGCTTTCCGGCGGCGAACGCCAGCGTATTTCTATTGCCCGCGCGCTGATTAAGGATGCCCCTGTTCTGCTGGTCGATGAAGCCACTGCGGCACTGGATCCCGAGAATCAAGCAATCATTGCCGACACCCTTGCACGGCTGCGTGGCAAGAAGACGTTGATTGTCATTGCGCACCAGCTGTCGACGGTAGCGATGGCCGATCAAATCCTGGTTCTGCAAGACGGTAAAATTGCTGAACGCGGCACCCACACCCAGCTTGAAGCCCTGGGGGGACGCTACGCGCATTTCCTGACTCAGCGGCAGCGAACCAAAGGTTGGCGTATTGCCTGACTGAAAACTGAAAACTGAAAAGGCTCCCACGAGGGAGCCTTTTGTCTGGCTATGGCACTGTCCGGGCCAATTAGACGGCAGGCAGCTCAGCCAACGGCCAGCGCGGCCGTACCGAAACGCTCAGCTCCGGATTAGCGCCGCTTTTCAGCCGCACCATGCCTGCGTAGGCGATCATCGCGCCATTATCGGTACAGAACTCCGGTCGGGCGTAAAACACTTCACCGCCGCGCTTATGCATCATTTCTGCCATTTTGGTACGCAGCGTACGGTTGGCGCTGACGCCACCGGCCATCACCAGACGTTTAAAGCCGGTTTGCTCCAGTGCGCGTTTGCATTTGATCGCCAGCGTATCCACCACCGCATCCTCAAACGCCCGGGCAATGTCAGCACGCGTCTGATCGTCATTGCCGTTGGAGCGAATGGTATTGGCGGCAAAGGTCTTCAGTCCGGAGAAGCTGAAATCCAGCCCAGGACGGTCGGTCATCGGGCGCGGGAAGGTGAAACGCCCCGCCGTACCCTGTTGCGCCATCTTCGACAGCATCGGCCCGCCGGGGTAGTCCAGCCCAAGCAGCTTGGCGGTTTTATCGAAAGCCTCACCGGCCGCATCGTCGACCGATTCGCCCAGCAGTTGATATTCGCCAATACCGGTCACGCTGATCAGCTGCGTATGCCCGCCAGACACCAGCAGCGCGACAAACGGGAACGCCGGCGGGTTATCTTCCAGCATCGGCGCCAGCAGGTGGCCTTCCATATGATGCACCGGCACCGCCGGCACATTCCAGGCAAACGCCAGTGCGCGGCCAATGGTCGCCCCGACCAGCAGCGCCCCCACCAGACCCGGCCCGGCGGTGTAGGCAACGCCGTCGATATCCGCCGCGGTCAGGTTCGCTTCCTTCAATGCCGCCTGAATCAACGGCACGGTTTTGCGCACGTGATCGCGGGAGGCCAGCTCCGGTACCACGCCGCCGTAGTCGGCATGCAGCTTCACCTGGCTGTACAATTGGTTGGCTAATAAACCGGCCTGATCGTCATACACTGCAATTCCGGTTTCATCGCAGGAGGTTTCTATGCCCAGTACTCGCATTACATTTCCCATCATTCACGTGCGGCCGCCAGTTTAGCACAATCGAGCCTGTTTACCGCCAGCGTGGCACACGCTTGTCACCATTATTGGGCTATGTTTATGATTACAGCCACAAATGCCGATTTGATTAAAAACGAGCATTTTTTTCTGATTAGTCTATAATCAGCGCCCGATGCAAAATTGCGCATGTTTTACCAGGGTGGCCGCAGGTTTCAATTTGCTGTGGTGCTTTACAAAGCAGCATCCGTTGAAGTAAAATTCCGCACCATTTTGAAATTGCTGGCGCTTGGCCAGCAGCAAACCGAATTTTATTGAGGTGAGAGGCACATGCCTGTAATTAAAGTACGTGAAAACGAGCCATTTGACGTTGCTCTGCGTCGTTTCAAACGCTCTTGCGAAAAAGCGGGCGTTCTGGCTGAAGTTCGTCGTCGTGAGTTCTATGAAAAACCGACTACCGAACGTAAGCGCGCTAAAGCTTCTGCTGTGAAACGTCACGCGAAGAAACTGGCTCGCGAAAACGCACGCCGCACTCGTCTGTATTAATTCTTCGGGGGTAACCCCGCCGCGTGAATTTCTGATTTTAAAAATCGCGCAGACCGAGTAGTTGCATACGAAGGCCGTGCTTTCCGAAAGGAATGCGCGGCTTGTTCTCGTTTATAGGCTAGTAAAGTAAGGGCTTATGGCTGGACGAATTCCGCGCGTATTTATCAATGACTTGCTGGCTCGCACCGACATCGTCGATCTGATCGATGCCCGGGTAAAGCTCAAAAAGCAGGGCAAGAACTATCACGCGTGCTGTCCGTTCCACCACGAAAAAACGCCTTCATTTACGGTTAATGGCGAAAAGCAGTTTTACCACTGTTTTGGTTGTGGTGCGCACGGTAACGCCGTCGACTTTCTGATGAATTACGACAGGCTCGAGTTTGTCGAAACCATCGAAGAGCTGGCAACCATGCACGGACTGGAAGTGCCTTACGAGGCGGGTTCCGGGCCGACGCAAATCGAACGCCATCAGCGTCAAAGCCTGTATCAACTGATGGAACAGCTCAGCGCGTTCTATCAACAGTCACTGCATCAGTCCTCCGGCACGCCGGCACGCAATTATCTGCAACAGCGCGGACTGAGTGACGATGTTATCCGCCATTTCGCCATCGGCTTTGCACCTGCCGGTTGGGATAACGCCTTAAAGCGTTTTGGTCGCGACGCCGAGTCACGCCTGGCATTGAACGATGCAGGCATGCTGGTGACTAACGATCAAGGACGCTCGTACGATCGTTTCCGTGAGCGCGTAATGTTCCCTATCCGCGACAAGCGCGGGCGAGTAATCGCCTTTGGCGGACGTGTGTTGGGTGACGGCATGCCGAAATACCTGAACTCACCGGAAACCGAAGTCTTCCACAAGGGTCGTCAGTTGTACGGCCTGTATGAAGCGCAACAGAGCCACCCTACCCCGCAGCGCTTGCTGGTAGTGGAAGGCTATATGGACGTGGTGGCGCTGGCGCAATACGGCATCGATTATGCCGTCGCCTCGCTTGGCACCTCGACAACGGCCGAACATATTCAGCTGCTGTTCCGCGCCACCGACAACGTCGTCTGTTGCTATGACGGTGACAGAGCCGGTCGCGAAGCGGCCTGGCGCGCACTGGAAACCGCGCTGCCCTATCTCAATGACGGGCGTCAGCTGCGGTTTATGTTTTTGCCCGACGGCGAAGACCCGGACACATTGGTACGCAAAGAAGGCAAAGAGGCCTTCGAACAGCGAATGGAGCTGGCGCAGCCGCTTTCCACTTTCCTGTTCGAAACCCTGATGCCGCAGGTAGACCTGAGCAGCCCGGACGGCCGCGCCAAGCTGAGCACACTGGCACTGCCGCTGATTACTCAGGTACCGGGCGAAACGTTGCGCTTGTACCTGCGCCAACAGCTCGGCAGCAAGCTGGGTTTGCTGGACGACAGCCAGCTCGACAAGCTGATGCCCAAGCAAGCCGAAAATGCGAATACTTATCAGGCGCCCCAGCTAAAACGCACAACCATGCGTATACTGATAGGGTTACTGGTACAAAATCCGCAGCTGGCTACACTTATCCCTTCGCTAGAGGGATTGGAGCAGACCAAACAGGCGGGTTTGCCGCTGTTTGTCGAGCTGGTGCAGACCTGCCTGGCTCAGCCGGGGCTGACGACCGGCCAGCTGTTGGAGCAGTATCGCGACAACAAATTGAGCCAACAGCTTGAAACCTTGGCAACATGGAACCATATGATCGTTGAGGATATGGTTGAACAGACTTTTTTGGATACTTTAGCCAGCCTGTACGACTCGGTACTGGAACAACGGCTGGAGACATTGATCGCACAGGCCAGAACCCATGGCCTCAGCCCGGAAGAACGTGAAGAAGTCCGTTCTTTGAATCAGGTGCTGGCGAAGAAAAACTGAATACCAAACGGCTTAAGTGCCGATAAATGCGAGGGCAGAGCCCTGCAATATGCCGCCACAGTGGGCCGCGGCAACAACAAAAACGCCCCAAATGCTATTGTTGGCGGTTTCGCCGACCGACACCAACCCAAATACTCTGAAGTGTGGATACCGTCTTATGGAGCAAAACCCGCAGTCACAGCTAAAGCTACTTGTCACCCGTGGTAAGGAGCAAGGCTATCTGACCTATGCTGAGGTCAATGACCATCTGCCGGAAGATATCGTCGACTCCGACCAGATCGAAGACATCATCCAGATGATTAACGACATGGGCATCCAGGTTCTGGAAGAAGCGCCGGACGCCGACGACCTGTTGCTTGCTGAAAACTCAAACAGCACAGACGAAGATGCGGAAGAAGCTGCCGCTCAGGTATTGTCCAGCGTTGAGTCTGAAATCGGCCGTACCACCGACCCGGTGCGCATGTACATGCGCGAAATGGGGACCGTTGAACTGCTGACGCGCGAAGGCGAAATCGACATCGCCAAGCGCATTGAAGACGGCATCAACCAGGTGCAGTGCTCGGTTGCCGAGTACCCGGAAGCCATTACCTATTTGCTGGAACAGTACGATCGCGTCGAAGCGGGCGAAGCCCGTCTGTCCGATCTGATCACCGGCTTCGTCGATCCTAATGCGGAAGAGGACATCGCCCCTACCGCTACCCACGTGGGTTCTGAGCTGTCTACCGAAGAGCAGAATGACGACGACGAAGAAGAAGATGAAGACGAAGAAGAAGACGACAACAGCATCGATCCTGAGCTGGCCCGTCAGAAATTCGCCGACCTGCGCGATCAGTACGAAGCGACTCGTGTCGTCATCAAAAAGAACGGCCGCAGCCACGCCAGCGCAGCAGAAGAAATTCTGAAGCTGTCTGAAGTGTTCAAGCAGTTCCGCCTGGTGCCGAAACAGTTCGACTTCCTGGTCAACAGCATGCGTACCATGATGGACCGCGTTCGTACTCAAGAACGTATCATCATGAAGCTGTGCGTTGAACAGTGCAAAATGCCGAAGAAAAACTTCGTGACTCTGTTCGCCGGCAACGAAACCAGCACCACCTGGTTTGAAGCAGCGCTGGCAATGGCCAAGCCATGGTCAGAGAAGCTGAAAGACGTCGCCGAAGACGTGCAACGCAGCCTGCAGAAACTGCGTCAGATCGAAGAAGAGACCGGCTTGACCATCGAGCAGGTGAAGGACATTAACCGCCGCATGTCTATCGGTGAAGCGAAAGCCCGCCGTGCGAAGAAAGAGATGGTTGAAGCGAACTTGCGTCTGGTTATTTCTATCGCCAAGAAATACACCAACCGCGGCCTGCAGTTCCTGGATCTGATCCAGGAAGGCAACATCGGTCTGATGAAAGCGGTAGACAAGTTTGAATACCGTCGTGGTTATAAGTTCTCGACTTACGCCACCTGGTGGATCCGTCAGGCTATCACCCGTTCTATCGCCGACCAGGCGCGTACCATCCGTATTCCGGTGCATATGATTGAGACCATCAACAAGCTCAACCGTATTTCGCGCCAGATGCTGCAAGAGATGGGCCGCGAACCGACGCCGGAAGAGCTGGCTGAACGCATGCTGATGCCGGAAGACAAAATCCGCAAAGTGCTGAAGATCGCCAAAGAGCCGATCTCCATGGAAACGCCGATCGGTGATGATGAAGATTCACATCTGGGCGATTTCATCGAGGATACCACCCTCGAGCTACCGCTGGATTCTGCCACCTCGGAAAGCCTGCGCTCCGCAACGCACGACGTATTGGCCGGCCTGACCGCCCGTGAAGCGAAAGTGCTGCGTATGCGTTTCGGCATCGACATGAACACTGACCACACTTTGGAAGAAGTGGGCAAACAGTTCGACGTTACCCGTGAGCGTATTCGTCAGATCGAAGCCAAAGCACTGCGTAAACTGCGCCACCCAAGCCGTTCCGAAGTGCTGCGCAGCTTCCTGGACGACTAAGGTTCAGCTGTTCGCAAAAAACCCCGGCTTGCCGGGGTTTTTTATTGCCTAAAACATGCTGTTGCCGCTGGCCGTTTTCTCCGGCACCGGCTGGGTCACGTCCCAGTGCTCCACGATTTTGCCTGCGTCATCAAGCCGGAAAATATCGATAATCGCGGCCGTCTTGCCCTTTTCACGCCCGCTGGTCTCTACGTGCAAAATCACATAGTTACCGTCGACAAACGCCTGTTTGATTTCACTGTGAGAATCGGGGTAACGAGCTTTGAGCAACTCGACAAACTTGCGGAACCCTTCCACCCCATCCTGCGCATTGGGATTGTGCTGTTTGTACTCGTCGCCCAGAAAGGGCCGCGCCGCCGCAAAATCTTTGTTATTCAGCCCCTGCTGATAAAACTCCAGCACGTTATTTTTGTTCTTCAGTTCCTGCGCGCTGTTGCCCGCATGGGCAGCGCCGGTCGCCAACAGCAGAGCGACCAACCCCGCTTTAATCATCGCTTTCATCTCGCTACTCCCTCTCAGATTATTTCAATGCCAGAAACAGCTCGCGATAACTCTCTGTAAGCTGCTCCAGCGTGGCACGATTCAATCCGCTGGGGTTCGGCAATACCCAAACCTCAGTTTTACCGATCGTCATCTCCTGACGGCCCCAGGCCGCATTTTTTACCCCAAAGGCGCTACTGAACGCCTGCTTGCCCAGAATCGCCAATGCGCGCGGCTGATAGCGCAAGATTTTTTCTTTTAACGCCTCGCCGCCGCTGAGCAATTCGTCACGCGTCACTTCGCTGGCCGCTACCGTTGGCCGCGCCACCAGCGCGGTGATGCCGCAGCCGGTATCCTGCAGCTGTTGCCACTGCTCCGGCGCCAGTTGACGTTCGGTAAAGCCGGCCTGATGCACCACCTTCCAGAAGCGGTTGCTGCCGTTGGCAAAAGGGTAGCCTTGGTGGGCAGAGGAGAGGCCGGGGTTGATGCCGCAAAACACCACCCGCAGGTTTGGCGCCAGGAGTTCCATAGGGTTCGGGAGTCCATTAAAGGGGATTTACAGCGGTTATCGCAAAATCCGCCAGTAATTACAACAGGCTAGAACTGCGCATAAAAGCAACATACGGATGGTTAACTGTAGACCTGCGTCGGAGGATTGCCGTATAATCTCGCCGCTTGGCCCCTTAGCTCAGTTGGTTAGAGCACGCGACTCATAATCGCTTGGTCACTGGTTCAAGTCCAGTAGGGGCCACCAAATCTCGCTGTTTTCACAGCCAAAAAAGCCACCTTCCCAAAGGTGGCTTTTTTATTTCCATCCTCCCGAGTGATCAGCCTCCACCGCTCTGCCGTTGATGCGCCAACTGTTCGGCACGCAGCAGAATTTCCTGCAGATCGTCCTCGTCGATATCAAACAGTTCGCCCTGCATCAGCGCCTCGTGCAGATCGGCGCGGGTGATAGACACCGCATCAATCGGCAGATTGGCCGGCTTCGCCTCGGTCGGCGCCAAAGGGTGCGGGTAGCGTCGCCCGGCCAGATTATTGAAGACGATCGCCAGCAACGCCAATAGCACCGAGTTCAGCAACACCGGGTACAGCACAAAGCTATAGCCCAGTTGATGAATACCCGGGCCACCGAGAATGGCGGTCAGCGCCACCGCGCCGCCGGGCGGGTGCAGGCAACGCAGCTTAAACATCAAGCCAATTGCCAGTGCGGCCGCCACGCCGCAAGCCAGCCCAGGGTCGGCAATCAGCAAACTGGTGCTGACCCCCACTGCCGCAGCCGACATATTGCCGCCCACAATCGACCAGGGCTGCGCCAACGGGCTGTTCGGCACGCCAAACAGCAATACGGCCGAGGCCCCCATCGGGGCGATAAACCACAGGTTCACCTCGCCCAAAACAAAATGGCTGATCCAGCCGGAAATCATCAGCCCCAGCCCGGCACCGACGCTGGAAAGCAAAATCTCTTTTTTGCCCACCGCCAATGGGTGCGGCCACAAACGTGCGCACCCTACTTTTACTCTTTCCAACAACGGCATTTTCATGTTACTTCGTGCTGCCAAATTCAACTTAATGGCAACAAATATATCACAACGCCAGGCGTCGCCGCTCGCCGCGCTTTTCACTGCAAAAATAACTTTCGGCTAACAGATTGATCTTTAGCCACTCCTCGTCAATTATCAAAGTTCGCCTCCCTTTGCCTTGAGGAAAACTCCAATGTCTCAGCCGATTGCCGAACTCTATACCGACGCCGAATTTTTCAGTCCTTATGCCATGTCGGCGTTTGTTACCCTGACGGAAAAAGGCATTCCCTTCACCGTGAAGCCGGTCGATTTGTCGCAGGGGAAAAACCATGAGCCGGCCTATGCGGCCCTGTCATTGACGCGCCGGGTGCCGACGCTGGTGGTCGGTGAGTTTCAACTTTCGGAGTCCTCGGCGATTGATGAGTACCTGGATGAGATCCACCCTGCCCATCCGGTGTACCCACGCGATGTAAAACACCGTGCCAAAGCCCGCGAAGTTCAGGCATGGCTGCGCAGCGATCTGCTACAGCTACGCGCCGAGCGGCCAACCGAGGCGGTGTTCATTAACGGCAAGTTTCCTCCGTTGTCCAACGCCGCGCAGGGGGCCGCCAACAAGTTGATTGCCGCCGTCGAAAAGCTGCTGAGTCACGGCCAGGATAATCTGTTCAGGGAATGGTGCATTGCCGACACCGATTTGGCTTTGATGCTGAATCGGCTGGTGATACATGGTGATCCGGTACCGGAAAATATTCGCCACTACGCTCACAAACAGTGGCAACGTCCTTCCGTGCAGGCCTGGTTGGCGCTGCCAGAGAAAATGCGCGGGTGATAAAAAATCGGCGGCCACGACGCCGCCGTTCTCAACTGAGAAACAACATCACTTCTTGAGGGAAGGCAAATCACCATCCCGCGGGCAGATAGCCTAACAGCGACGCGATGGCATACACCGCGCTGGCCAGATACAGCAACACGATGCTGATCTGCAACAGCGGGTGGGTGATCCAGTTACACTGCCAACGTGGTGTCTGATCGCCATGCTTGCGCGCCCCACGCAGGATCAGCATCGGCATAATCGACAAAATCACCCCGCTGAAAACCCCGGCGAAATAGAGCGCGTTAACGAATGACACCAACCCGCTGTAGGCCAGCGCGAACGGTGGCAGCACCACCAGCATCAGCACGCCGAAACGGCGCAGCGGCTGTTCGTCGTTGCCCAGTCTGAACTGGTCGAAAATATTGGTCAGGAAGCTGCCGCCAAGGCCCCAGTAAGAGGTCAGCATCGCGCACAGGGCAAAAATATTGGCGGAGAAGAAGGCCCACTGCCCTAACGCCTGCCCCCATGAAATGGTCGCCACGTCAGAAATGTTATTCAGCCCGCTGAGCGCAATCACCGACATCGGCACCGCCGCCAGCAGCACAAAGGTCACGGCCATTCCGACCATAATCGCCTTGGGCAGTTGTTCTGGCTTGTCCGAAAAGCCGCGCGCCATTTCCGGCACGATATACTGCGCAGAGAAGCAGAACACCACCACGTTGAATACCGGCACCATAAAGCGCCAGTCACCGTCCAGCAGGTTGCGCATCTGGGTGGTGTCTTTGAGCAGCGTGGCCGCCACCAGCGCACTCAGCATGGCCACCATGCCGATGCTGATAAACTTCTCCCCGCGGCCAATCGCCTTTAACCCCAGGTACAAGACCCCTGCAGCAGGCACAAAAAACAGCAGGCTGCCTATGGCCGGGGAAATGCCAAACAGGGACTGCAACAGCTTGCCGCTGCCGCTCATGTAGGCGGTCAACGCCCCAATGCTGTTAACGCAAACCGAAGCAAACATCAGCCAGGCACCGATACCGCCGACATAGCGTTTCGCCAATCCGCTCAATTGCAGATGGGCACGGGTGCGCAGGGTAGATTCAGCGACGTACAGCATGGTGATGGTGGTCAGGCTGCCCACCAGCACCAGCCAGAACAACAGCGGCAGGAAACCGGCCTTGCTGGAGGCGTAGGCGATGGACAGCACGCCGGCGCCGATGTTGGTGCCGACAATCATCGCCACCCCTTCGAGGAAACTCAGTGATTTGGCGGGTGCAGGCGTTCGCACCCCGGCGGCAAGCGCCGGAGAAATAGAGATGTTTTCAGAAGACATGCAGCATCCTTTGGCTCCCGGCGGCGCTGGCCACCGGGGTTGGTTAATTTCCCAGGGGTTAACAGCTCACATCGATACACAGGTATTTCAGCTCCAGATATTCTTCAATCCCGTAACGCGATCCTTCACGCCCGAGTCCTGACTGCTTCACGCCGCCAAAAGGTGCCACTTCATTGGAAATCAGCCCGGTATTGATGCCGACCATGCCGTATTCCAACGCCTCAGGCACTCGCCATTGACGCGAGGCGTTCTGCGTGAACAGGTAAGCGGCCAAACCGAACTCGGTATCGTTGGCCATGGCGATAGCTTCCGCCTCGTCATGGAAACGGAACAGCGGTGCCACCGGGCCAAAAGTTTCCTCTTTGGCGAAGCGCATTTTCTGCGTCACGCCGGTCACCACCGTAGGCTGGAAGAAGGTGCGTCCCAGTTCGTGCGGCTGACCGCCGATAGCGATTTGCGCGCCCTTGATCAATGCATCGTCGATATGGCTCTGCACTTTTTCCACCGCATCCTGGTCAATCAACGGGCCCTGAGTGGTACCCGCCTGACTGCCGTCACCGACCTTCAGTTGCTCAACCGCCGCCACCAGCTTATCCACCAGGCGGTCATAGATGCCGTCCTGCACGTAGATGCGGTTGGCGCAGACGCAGGTCTGGCCGCTATTGCGGAATTTGGAGGCCATAATGCCTGCCACGGCCGCGTCCAGGTTGGCGTCGTCGAAAACGATCACCGGCGCATTGCCGCCCAGCTCCAGCGACAGCTTTTTGATGGTTGGTGCGCACTGTGCCATCAGAATGCGGCCAACCTCGGTCGAACCGGTAAAGCTCAATTTGCGCACCACCGGGCTGTCACACAGTACTTTGCCCACCTGAGCGGCGTCGCCGGTCACCACCTGCAACACCCCTGCCGGGATACCGGCGTCCTGCGCCAGCTTGCCCAACGCCAGCGCGGTTAGCGGCGTTTGTTCGGCCGGTTTAACGATAATTGCGCAACCTGCCGCCAGCGCCGGCGCCACCTTGCGGGTGATCATCGCCGCCGGGAAGTTCCACGGAGTGATCGCCGCGCAAACGCCGATGGGCTGCTTCACCACCACCAGTCGTTGTGAGGCCTGCGGCGCTTGCAGCACCGCGCCGTCCACTCGCTTGGCCTCTTCGGCAAACCAGGTGATAAACGAGGCGGCGTAGGCCACTTCACCGCGCGCTTCCGCCAGCGATTTGCCCTGCTCCGCGGTCATCAACTGCGCCAGATCTTCCTGGGCCGCCAGCACCTTGTCGGCCCAGGTCAGCATCAGAGCGGAACGCTGTTTGGCGGTCAGTTGTTTCCAACCTTGCTGCGCAACCTGCGCGGCGTTAATCGCCTGTTGAGTTTCTTCGCCGCTGACTAGCGGAATACTGGCCAGCTCAACGCCGGTCGCCGGATTGATGACCGCTTCACGTTTACCGCTCAGCGCATCGCACCACTCACCGTTAATCAGACACTGGCTGCGCAGCAGCTCGGGGTTATTCAATTTCATGCCGGTCACTCCTTATTGAGCCAGTGCGCGGGAAAGAATGCCCAGCGCCTTGGTGAACTGGTCTTCAGGAATGGTCAGTGGGTACAGGAAGCGGATCACGTTGCCGTTAACACCGCAGCTCAGCAGCAGCAGGCCTTCTTCCAGCGCTTTCTGCTGCACCTGACGGGTGATCTCGGCAGAGGGTTTGCCGGTCTTGGGATCGTTGAACTCCACCGCCACCATCGAACCCTGCGCCCGGATATCCGCAATCGCCGGGCTGGTCTGGCGCGCCTGCTGCAACACTTCCACCAGATGCTGGCCCAGGCGTTGGGAACGTTGGCACAGCTGCTCTTCCTCAATCACATCCAGCACCGCCAACGCTGCCGCCACCGCCAGCGGGTTACCGGCGTAGGTGCCGCCCAGCCCGCCCGGTGCAGGGGCATCCATCACCGCTGCACGACCGGCTACGGCCGACAACGGCATGCCGCCCGCCAGGCTTTTCGCCATGGTGATCAGATCGGGTTTGACGCTGTAATGATCCATGGCAAACAGCTTGCCGGTACGGGCAAAACCGGTCTGCACTTCATCGGCAATCAGCAAAATGCCGTGCTCGTCACACAAGGTGCGCAATGCCTGCATAAACTCGGCCGGTGCGACGTTGAAACCGCCTTCACCTTGCACCGGCTCCAGTACGATGGCGGCAACCTGCTTGGGATCGATATCCGCTTTAAAGATGCGCTCCAGGCTGTTCATCGCATCTTCGGTGGTCACGCCGTACAGCGCATTAGGATACTGGCCGTGGAACACCGATCCCGGGAATGGTCCGAAGCCCAGTTTGTAAGGTGCCACTTTACCGGTCAGCGCCATGGTCATGTAGGTGCGGCCGTGGAAGCCACCGCCAAAGGTGATCAGACCCGGACGACCAGTGTGGGCGCGGGCAATTTTGACGGCGTTCTCTACCGCTTCCGCCCCGGTGGTGAAGAACGCGGTTTTACATGGCCCTTCGATCGGCGCACACTGGTTAATGCGTTCGGCCAGCGAAACGTAGCTTTCGTAAGGGACAATCTGGTAAGCGGTATGGGTGAAGGCCTTCAGCTGCTTCTCAATGGCAGCGATCACCTTCGGGTGACGATGTCCGGTATTCAGCACGGCGATACCGGAGGCAAAATCGATAACTTCATTCCCTTCGACATCCCACAGCGTGGCGTTCTCGGCGCGTTCGGCGTAAAAACCGCACATCACGCCAACCCCACGTGGGGTGGCATCCTGACGACGTTGATTCAATTCTGCGTTTTTCATGTTGTTCTCTCCGGTCGGTAGTCGGTGCCAGCTAAACGGTTTGTTCACATTCGTGAAACAATGACGTTTATTTACACAGGGTGTGGCCCTATAATCGAGAGCCAGTTACGATTAATTGAGGGATCCAATTGCGCTCACTGAGTGGTGACCTGCTGTTGCAACGCCTTGGCGAACAGCCGGATGATAAGCTGCATAAGCGGCTTTACAATGCGATCCGCACCAGCATTTTGGACGGCAGCCTGCCGCCCTCCAGCCGTCTGCCCGCCTCACGGGATTTGGCTCAGGAGCTTAGCCTTTCTCGTAACACTGTATTAACCGTTTATGAACAACTCTTGGCGGAAGGCTATGTCCTGGCGCGTGCCGGAAGCGGCACATTCGTCGCCGAAACCGTCCCGGACAGCTGTTTATCCACCGTCAGCGCCCCGGCAGGCAGTGACGGGGAACAGCGGCGCATTGAACTGTCGGCGCGCGGTGCTACCCTGCTGCACCACGCCAGCGCCAGCCCCAAACAGTGGGGAGCCTTTATCCCCGGCGTGCCTGACGTCAATGCTTTCCCACACCAGTTATTCAGCAAGATCCAGGCGCGTATCAGCCGTCGTCCGGCCCCGCAGAAGTTGACCTACAGCAACCAGGGCGGCAGCCCGGAGCTGCAGCATGCGCTGGTGGACTATCTGCGCGTAGCGCGCTCGGTACGCTGTTCACCAGAGCAAATTCTGATTACCGAAGGCATCCATCAGGCGATAGATCTGGTGACGCGCCTGCTGTGCAATCCAGGCGACGACGCGTGGATTGAAGAACCGGGCTATTGGGGGATCCGCAATATCCTGCGAATGAACGACGTGAATATCTGCCCGTTGGCGGTGGATGAAGCCGGTATGGTGCCACCGGAACAGCCTGCCGAGGCGCCGCGGCTGATTTTCGTCACGCCGTCGCACCAATACCCACTGGGATCGGTAATGAGCCTGGCGCGTCGGCAACGGTTATTGGCCTTGGCGCGCAACGCCGGCAGTTGGATTGTTGAAGATGACTACGACAGCGAGTTTCGCTTTTCCGGTCAGCCGATCCCGGCGTTGCAGGGGTTGGAAGCCGACGCGCCGGTGATCTATATCGGCACCTTCAGCAAAACGCTGTATCCGGCGCTGCGACTGGGTTATGTGGTGCTGCCTAAGCCGCTAATGGCGGCGCTGAAAACCGCCCATGCGGAACTGTATCGCGGCGGCCATTTGCTGATCCAGACCGCGCTGGCGCAGTTTATCCAGGAAGGCCACTACAGCGCGCATATCCGCCGTATGCGCCTGCTGTACGCCCGGCGACGCGCCTTCCTCACCGCTCTGATCGAGCAGCATCTGGGTAAACAGGCGCTGAGTGAGTTCAATAACAATGCCGGGCTGCACCTGATCCTCAACCTGCCGGACCAGGCGGACGATGTGGCGATTGCCGCCGCAGCCAATACGCGCGGCGTACTGGTGCGGCCGCTGTCGCGTTACTACATGTTGCCCAACCATCGCCGCGGCCTGCTGATGGGCTTTGCCTGCGTACCGGAAGAGCAGATGGCCGCCGCTTTTACCCTGCTGTTGGAGTGCATCAACCCCTGAAAACAAAAGGCGGCCCCAAGAGCACGAACGAACTTCATAAGGTCTGAAGATGCCATTCTCCCGTCCGCCACTGCAAACGATGGGTCAATTTCAGCGCCTGCAAAAAGTTTTCATCGTGAGAAACCACCAACATCTCGCCGGGGAAACTGGCCAGCGAAGCCTCGATCGCCACTGACGACGCCAGATCCAAATGGTTAGTCGGCTCATCCAGCAACAGCAACTGCGCCGGCTCCCGACGCCACAGCATGCAGGCCAGCGCCGCCTTCAGTCGTTCGCCGCCGCTCAGCGCTGCCATTGGCAACAGTACGCGTTCGGCGTTTAGCTGCAACTGCGCCAGTTGACTGCGGACCGTACCCTCATTGAGCGGTGAATCCTGCAGCCCCAGATGCTCAACCACAGACAGCGAAAGATCGAGCTGTGAAAGGGTTTGATCGAGGTAAGCCGTCGGCAGTGGGCAGTGACAGCTCCCCGCTTTGGCCGCCAACTGCCCCAGGATCACCTTCAGCAACGTGGATTTCCCGCAGCCGTTCGGGCCGGCCAGCGCCACGCGCATCGGGCCATCAATGCGAAAATCCAGCGGCGGCATGGCGATAAAAGGCAGTTCCAACTGTTCGAGCACCAGCACCTGCTTGCCCGCCCCCACGGCGCTTCCCGGCAGCGTGAGCATCACCGGACAATCGTCCTCCACTCGCTGATAGGCATCGCGGACGGCGGCATCGAGAGCATCCTTCTGGTCCTGATGCTGTTTGCGCAGCGTACCGAGGCTTTCTTTGGCCGCCGCCTTATAAGCAGTGCGCTCAAAGGAAGCGATATTGAGCGTATCGACGGTTTTCAGCGTTTGCGCAGAGCGCCGTTGGCTGATGTCATGTTCTTTCTGCTGCCGGGCCCGGGTGCGCCGACGTTCCTGGCGCGCGTGTTCCAGCCCGGCTCGTGCGGCCTGCTGCTCCAAATCACGCTGGCGGCGATAGTCATCGTAGTTGCCGCCGTAGCTGTGCAGTGCGCCCGGCGTCAGTTCGACAATGCGCTGCATACGCGCCAACAGCTGCCGATCGTGGCTGGCCACCAGCAAGCCGCCGCGCCACTGTTCCACCTGTTGATAAAGCCAGTCGCGGCCCCGGCCGTCGAGGTGGTTGGTCGGTTCGTCGAGCAACAAAAAATCCGCGTTGCTCAGTATCGCCCCGCACAGCGCGGCACGCATTCGTTCACCGCCGCTCAGATCGCTCACCGGGCGTTGCGCATCGAACGCCGGTAACCCGGCGGCGACAAAGGCAGCCTGCAGACGATCGCGCAGATCCCACTGACCTTCCAAAAGATCGAGATCGTCCGCTTGCGGTTGCCCCTGCTCAAGGCGGGCCAATGCGGCAAACATCTCGCCGTAGCCCAGTAGCTGGGCCAGCGTAGTCTGTGGAGAGAGCTCCGGCTGTTGCGCGACGTAAGCCAGCGATGCATGGGCTTCAACATGCCCGCCACCGGGAAGATCCTGCCCGGCGATCAAACGCAGCAAGCGCGTTTTTCCGACGCCATTGCGCCCAACCAGGCCGCAGCGTTGCCGATCAAAAGTCAGATCCAAGGGGCCGAACAGCGTTTCGCCGTCAGCGAACTGGCAGATCAGGTGATGTAAAACAAAATGAGGGGACTGCGCAAAATGAGCCATAAGCACTCCTGAATGAAATCAAAACATCCCCACCAGGCACGGGTGTGCGCGACGTGGGACAAGATATCAGCAGGCGTGTGTGTTCATTTTCGGTGATGGCTCCGCAGAGAGAGGGAATTTATAACGGGCAAATGCTAACCCATTTGTTGTTCACAATGCAAACAGGGGCACAGATTCATGACATCTATCACATTCAGCGCAACGCAGATTCCCAACGGCAGAGACAACGGCTAGATTTATCTCATCCGACCACTTGAGGTCGCACATAATAATAACGATGAAAGACGCGATGGAGACTGCAATGAGCAATTACCCACACCTGCTGGCACCGCTGGATCTCGGCTTCACCACCCTGAAAAACCGGGTACTGATGGGATCGATGCACACCGGCCTGGAAGAACTGCCGAATGGCCCCGAGCGCATGGCCGCTTTCTATGCCGAGCGTGCCGCAGCCGGCGTAGCGCTAATCGTCACCGGCGGCATCGCCCCCAATGAAAAAGGTGTGGTGTATCGCGGCGGCTCAACCCTTAGCCACCCGGAGCAGGTCGACCATCACCGCATCGTCACCGACGCCGTCCACCAGGCCGGCGGTAAAATTGCGCTGCAGATCCTGCATGCCGGTCGCTACAGCTACCAGCCGCAACCGGTAGCCCCCTCCGCGCTGCAGGCGCCGATCAATCCCTTTGCCCCTACCGCACTGAGCGAAGCGGATATCTTGCAGACCATCGCGGACTTCGCGCGTTGTGCGGCTTTGGCCCAGCAGGCCGGCTACGACGGCGTCGAAGTGATGGGCTCCGAAGGCTATTTGATCAACCAATTTCTGGTCGCGCGCACCAACCAGCGAGATGACCAATGGGGCGGCAGCTTCAGCAACCGCATGCGATTTGCTGTGGAGATCGTCCGGGCGGTACGCCAGGCGGTCGGCCGCGAATTTATCCTGATTTACCGCCTTTCGATGCTCGATCTGGTTGAAGACGGCTCCAGTTGGCAGGAAATCGAGCAGTTGGCGCTAGCCGTTGAGCAGGCCGGAGCCACCATTATCAACACCGGCATTGGCTGGCATGAAGCGCGTATCCCAACCATTGCCACCATGGTGCCACGCGCCGGATTCAGCTGGGTGACCCGAAAGCTGATGGGTAAAGTGCAAATCCCGCTGATCACCACCAACCGCATCAACGACCCGGCGGTAGCCGAACAGGTCCTGGCCGACGGCTGCGCCGACATGGTATCAATGGCGCGCCCGTTCCTGGCCGACGCCGCTTTTGTGCAGAAAGCCGCCGAAGGGCGTGCCGACGAAATCAATACCTGCATTGGATGCAACCAGGCTTGCCTCGACCAAATTTTTGAAGGCAAGCTTACCTCCTGCCTGGTAAACCCCCGCGCCTGTCGCGAAACCGAGATGCCGCTGGTCGCCGCGGAGAAGCAGAAAAGGCTGGCGGTGATTGGTGCCGGGCCGGCCGGGTTGGCGTTTGCGACCACCGCTGCCAGCCGCGGCCACCGGGTGACGCTATTCGATGCCGCCGATCAGATTGGCGGCCAGTTCAATATCGCCAAGCAGATCCCCGGTAAAGAGGAGTTTCATGAAACGCTGCGTTATTTCCGTCGCCAATTGACGCTGCAAGAGGTCGAAGTGAAGCTCGGCGTCTGGGTGACGGCGGCCGATCTGGCGGCGTTCGATGAAGTGATCCTTGCCTGCGGTATCGTGCCGCGTACCCCTGCGATCCCCGGCATCGACAACGCCAAGGTACTCACCTATCTGGATGTGTTACGCGACAAAAAACCGGTCGGCCAGCGCGTGGCGATCATCGGTGCCGGCGGCATCGGCTTCGATACCGCCGAATACCTCAGCCAACACGGGGTGTCGAGCAGTCTGGATCCGGCGGAATTTAACCGTGAATGGGGTATCGATGACCAGCTTGGCCAACGCGGTGGGCTGGCGGCGCAGGGGCCGGTGGTCAGTCGCCCTGCTCGGCAGATCTACCTGCTGCAACGCAAAACCAGCAAAGTGGGCGAAGGCCTGGGAAAAACCACTGGTTGGATCCACCGCACCAGCCTGGCGATGCGCGGTGTAAAAATGCTCAACAGCGTGAACTATCAACGCATTGATGATGAAGGCCTGCATATTTCACGCGCCGAACAGGAAAGCTGTCTGCCGGTGGATACGGTGATTATCTGCGCCGGACAGGAACCCAGACGCGAGCTGCAGCAACCGCTGCTGGAGATGGGAAAAACCGTGCATTTGATTGGCGGGGCGGACATCGCCGCCGAGCTGGATGCCCGCCGCGCTATCGATCAGGGCACGCGGCTGGCAATGTCACTCTAAATAAATATTGCTACTATAGTGGCAAAATAAGCCTAATGATGACCTTAATTGCTATAATAGTAGCAATTAAGATCGTCACGGGTGCGCTATGATTTCCCTACATACTCCCTATGATACGCAACTTGCCCTGCAAGGCTTCCTAAAGCAATTGCGCAAAAACCGCAAATTATCAGTAACCGCTCTGGCTAAAGCTTCTGGCGTGCCCAACAGCACCATTCGCAAATTCGAAGCCAGCGGCAACATCTCATTACGTCAGTTCCTGATGCTCTATGATGCCCTTGGCAATCTGAATGAACTTCATCAACTGACCAAAAGCCAAAATAGGCCGCAAACAATCGAGGAGGTACTGAAGAATGCTTAATATCCCCCTCTTGGTAAAGCGCCGCCTAAGCGATGGCAAAGTTCAAAATGTCGGACAATTGGCGGAAAACGGCAGCGGCGTTTATTTTCGTTATGACGAGAGCTATTTGGCCGCCCATCAAAGTTCACTGTCCCCTTTCAATTTACCCTGGGATAACTATTTACATCAGGCGCCAAAACAGCCGCATTACGGGCTACAGGGTGTTTTCGCCGACAGCCTGCCGGATGGTTGGGGGCTTTACTTGATGGATCGAGTATTCCGCCAAAATGGCTACAATCCCAGAGCAATTAGCGTATTGGAGAGGTTGGCATTTGTCGCTGATCGTGGTCTGGGCGCCTTGTTTTATGAGCCTGAATTCCCCCTTACCCATCAGGACACGTCCCCTGAGTTAACGTTGATAACACTGGGGAACGAAGCCGTTAAGGAGTTTGAAGGGACTGAATCACACCTGATAGCCCATTTGATGAATGCGGGAGGTTCCGGAGGGGCACGCCCTAAATTGAGTGTCACTCGTTTAGCTGACGGTACTTTTTCTACCCAACAAGATGCTGTCGGCAAAAAGCTTTTGGTTAAGCTAACGTCCGAGAAATTTGCCCTTGGACATCATGAAAGTCAGATCGAATACGTTTATATGATGATGGCGCGACAAGCAGGTATTGAAGTCGCCGACTTTACTTTGATCGATATCGGAAAAAATCACCATTGGCTCCAGCAAGATCGCTTTGACTGCACAGGCGAACAAGGTCGTTGGCACATGATTTCTGCCAGCGGATTATTGGATGCCCCGTTCCGCGAACCTTCACTGGATTATATCGATCTGATTAAAGCGACCCGCCTATTATGCGGTGTTGATGATGCCAGGAAGCTACTGCGCCAAGCCTTGTTCAATTATCTGACGGTAAATCAGGATGATCACGCAAAAAACTTTGCTTTCCTGGCCGATGACCGCGACAACTGGCGACTTTCCCCCTGTTACGACATCGTTTATAGCCCATCGCCTTATGGCGAGCATATGACGGCATTTAACGGTAACGGCTCGCAAATCTCCCGTTCAGCAATGGCACTCATGGCCGGTCAGGCCGGGCTGGCAAATGCCAAAGCCGCGATGAATGTAGCCGAAGAGATTTACAACGTGGTAAGCCACTTCCAACAACAGGCTAATGTGGTCGGTGTGCCGACCACATTAGCCAAGGAGATTCAACGCGACATTGACGGAAAATGGCTGGCCCTACGGGCCGCCAATCAGTAACGTGCGCCGGATTTCACCGCTCTGAGGATCACAAACTTCTTGTTGGATGCCACCACGGTGCAGTTGCCAAACAGGCGCTTCAGCTTATGGTGGTAATCCAGATGACGGTTGCCGACGATGCGCAACTCGCCACCGACCTGCAGGCAACGCTTGGCGTCGCAGAACATCTGCCAGGCGGTGTGATCGGTGATCGCATGCTGTTGGTGGAACGGTGGGTTGCACAGTACCGCCTGCACGCTTTCACGCTCAATCCCCGCCAGTGAGTTGTTCACCTCAAACTGACAACGATCCAGATCCTGCGGCAGGTTGTGCTCCACGTTCAACTCGCTGGATGCCACCGCCATATAAGACTCATCGACAAACGTCATCTGAGCCTGCGGGTTCTGCGCCAGCGCCGTCAGGCCAATCACGCCGTTACCACAGCCGAGATCGACAATATGCCCTTCCAGATCCTTCGGCAGATGCTCCAGGAACAGGCGCGCGCCGATGTCCAGATTGCTGCGCGAGAACACGTTGGCATGGTTGTGGATAAGCCAATCCGTGCCGTCCAGCGTCCAGTTGGTGGTTTCCGGGGCCGGCGGCGGCACAATGTCCGTCACTTCGCAGTGGATCAGACGCGCTTTCTTCCATGCCAGGCTGGTGCGCGTTGGGCCGAGCACCTTTTCAAACAGCTGCATGGTCGAGGTGTGAACGTCACGCGCCTTGGCTCCGGCGATGATAACCGTGTCCGGCGCCACCACGTTGCGCAACGAGCGCAGTTGCTGTTCCAGCAGTGCCAGCGCTTTAGGAATGCGGATCAGCACCACTGCCGGTGATGCAGGCAGTTCGGCCAGGCTGTCCAGCAGCGTCACCTGCTCCGGATCCAGTTCATTGAGCTTCAGGTTATGGCGCGTTGCCAACTGACTCATGTAGGAGTCGCTGATGCTGTAAGGCTGATGAGCGTGCAGTGCGCAGGCCAGCGTGCCAAAGTTGTCGTTGAAAATCAGCACTGGGCGATCGCCAATGGTTATATTTTCAAGCTGTTGCAGCAGATATTCGTCCGCCGCTTCCCAAGCCTGCAATTGGGTGGATTCTTCCTGTTGGGGATAACGTTCCAGCTCAAGGTGCTGTGTTCCCAGATCGAGTTGGCTCATTGCCCCTCCTGACTGATAAAATTTGGGCTGTTTATCCCCTAAAAACGTCCGGCAGTAAAATGTTTTTTCGGATAAATTGCGCATTAATTCGCATCGTGGAAAGCCAATCCCGCTTTTCACTCCTTAAAGCTATAGCATTCATTCCGCTTATTCCGAACTGGGCAATTTTTCACCTGACCTGATGTAACTTTAAATGTTACACTCATTCACCCAATGGAATGGGGATGAAAATGATTTCATCGTTCCGAGACGGATACCTGGCGCAATTCTATAGGGAGGGTCGGCGCAATCGTTTGATCCCCTCGACCATTGAGCGCCAGCTGGCCAGAAAACTCGATATGCTGGCTGCTGCACAAAAAGAATGTGATTTACATAACCCAACCGGTAATTATTACAAACGCCTGTCCGGCCCCTTTCAAGGCTGGTCCAGCATGCGGGTGAATCTTCAATGGCGACTAATGTTTCAATGGCGCCACGATGCTGCTGAGCAGATTTATCTGGATCCGCACCAAGATACCTAGGTAACGGAGAACATATGTTAGAGACTACAAGCCGGAAACCCACCACGGTGGGGGAAGTGCTGCAAGAAGAGTATTTAACACCGCTGGGCATTGGCCAGGAGGATCTTGCGAAGGTCTTGGGTGTCACCCGCGCCACGGTAAATCGCTTGTGCAATGGGCATCGTCGTCTTAGCGTTGCGGAAGCGAACTTGTTTGCCGACCTGTTCGAAACCACCGCCGATTTCTGGCTGAACCTGCAGGCGGCCCACGACCGTTGGGAAGCCCGACAGGCCAATGTGCAGCGCGAGCGTCTGCGTCCGATTATGGAAATATTGGGGCGTAATATTACCCATGCGTGAAATCGAACTGACCTACCTGCAGGGCTACCCTGAACATCTGCAAAGCCAGGTGCAGCAACTGATCGACCAGGGGCGCCTGGGGGATGTGTTGTTGCAGCGCTATCCGCAAGTGCATGACTGCACCACCGACAAGTCGCTTTATCAGTTTACCGTCGATCTGAAAAACCAGTATTTGCGTAATGCCCAACCGCTGAGCAAGGTGGCCTACGACGGTAAAATTCAGGTGATGAAACACGCGCTGGGCATGCACACCGCCATTTCCCGCGTGCAGGGCGGCAAACTGAAGGCCAAGGCGGAAATCCGCGTGGCGACGGTCTTCAAGCTGGCGCCGGAGCCGTTTCTACGCATGATCGTGGTGCATGAGTTGGCACATCTGAAAGAGAAAGACCACAACAAGGCCTTTTACAGCCTGTGCTGCCATATGGAACCCAATTACCATCAGCTGGAGTTCGACACCCGGCTGTATCTGACCCACCTTTCGGTGTTTGGCGATCTGTATGCATAGCGAGATTCGCCTTCTGTAAATGCCGTGATAATCTGGTTCTTTCTACCCTGTGCGGTACGTGAAACTCATGGGGTATAGCGCATGGGAACCGGAGATATCTATGATTCGCTTTGCCGTTGTGGGCACCAACTGGATTACGGAACGCTTTATCGACGCCGCGCACGAAAGCGGCAAGCTGAAACTGACCGCCGTCTATTCGCGCAAGCTGGAAAAAGCGCAGGAATTTGGCGCCAACTACCACGTCAGCCTGTTTTTCGATTCCCTCGAGGCGCTGGCCCAATCCGATGCTATCGATGCGGTTTACATTGCCAGCCCCAACGCCCTTCACTGCCAACAATCTTTACTGTTCCTCAGCCATAAAAAGCATGTGATTTGCGAAAAGCCGCTGGTGTCCAACCTGCGTGAAGCCGAAAAACTGGTGGCCTGCGCGCGTGAAAATCAAGTGGTGCTGTTCGAAGCCTTCAAAAGCGCTCATCTGCCGAATTTCCTGGCCCTGCAACAGGCGCTGCCGCAAATCGGCCGGTTACGTAAAGCCTTCCTCAACTACTGCCAATACTCGTCACGCTACCCGCGTTATCTGGCTGGCGAAAATCCGAATACCTTCAATCCGCAGTTTTCCAACGGCTCAATCATGGACATTGGCTATTACTGCCTGGCCAGCGCCGTAGCCCTGTTCGGCGAACCGAAATCGGTCATTGCCAGCGCGGCGTTGCTGGATACCGGTGTGGATGCCCACGGTACCGCTTGCCTCAACTACGGCGATTTTGACGTCACCCTCTCCCACTCCAAGGTCAGCAACTCGGACATTCCCAGTGAGATCCAGGGCGAAGAAGGGACGCTGGTGATTGAGAAAATTTCTGAATGCCAGGGCGTGGTGCTGACCCCGCGCGGCGGCCATCGTCAGGATCTGGCCCAGCCTCAGCACATCAATACCATGCTGTATGAGGCACAGGTGTTCGCCGACCTGGTGGAAAAACGGCAGGTGGAACACCCGGGGCTGAAGAATTCGCTGATTATCGCCCGCCTGCTGACCGAAATTCGCCGCCAGACCGGCGTAGTCTTCCCTGCAGACGGAGAGTGACATGAAACCCTTATTACTGATGCAAACCGGCGATGCCCCAGAGGTCATCCGTCGGGAAAAAGCCAACTTCGACGGCATGTTCTTGCAACAGGGGAACATTGATGCCGATCGCGTGCAGATCGTGCACCTTCCTGCAGGCGAGCAACCGCTGCCGCCGCACAATTACGCCGGCGTGGTGATCACCGGTTCACCGGCGATGGTGACCGAACAGCTGCCGTGGAGCGAGCAAGCCGCCGAGTGGCTGCGCCAGGCGATGCAGATTCAACTGCCGATCTTCGGTGCCTGCTACGGGCACCAGCTGCTGGCCTATGCGCTTGGCGGTGAAGTCGGTTATCACCCGCAGGGCATGGAAGTCGGCACATTGGACGTCGAGTTGCTGCCCGCCGCCGCCAACGACCGACGAATGGCGATGTTACCGCCGCGCTTCAAGGCCAATCTGATCCACTCGCAGAGCGTGTTGACGCCCCCCGTTGGCGCAGTCGCGTTGGCCCGATCGCAGCAGGATGCCTATCAGATCCTCAGTTATGGCGATCGCGTGCTGACGACGCAGTTCCATCCGGAATTTAACGGCGCGGTGATGCACCAGTATCTGAGCTGGCTCGGTGAGCTGTATCCAGAGCAGCAGGCAGCGTATCAGCTTAAGCAACAGCAGGTTAGCGACACGCCATTCAGTCGGCTGCTGCTGCAGGGATTTGTCGTCAGCCTCGGTGCGCAAAAAGCCCTGGCCGGGTAACTTAATAAACGTTGACCGCTGACATATTTTGCATTACTTTCTGCCGTGCAAAGGGGAGTAACTTCATTGCCGGTCAATCGTCATTACGATGCGCAAGCATCCGGTTACCGGGCAACATGATGTGACGGGCACGTTCAGTGCACCTTCATCAACGTTGTAAGTGAGACCTTGCCGGAAGGCGAGGTTTGCTTGCAGCGTTCATAAGAGCGGCTAGCGTCTTCCGACGTTGGCCGTTTTTGTTTTTGAAGGATACCTCTGATGATGAATACCGTTGGCACACCTTGGTTATGGGGCAGCTTTGCCGCCATCATAGTTGTGATGCTCGCAATCGACTTACTGCTGCAAGGCCGCAAAGGCGCACACACCATGACGCTGAAGCAGGCCGCCAGTTGGTCGCTGGTGTGGGTCAGCCTCTCTTTGCTGTTCAACCTGGGCTTTTGGTACTACCTGAACCAAACCGCCGGGCGTGCCGTCGCCGATACCCAGGCGCTGGCCTTCCTCACCGGTTATCTGATCGAAAAAGCGCTGGCGGTTGATAACGTCTTCGTCTGGCTGATGCTGTTCAGCTACTTTGCCGTGCCGGCCAACCTGCAGCGCCGGTTGCTGATTTTTGGCGTGCTGGGCGCGATTGTGCTGCGTACCATCATGATCTTCGCCGGCAGCTGGCTGGTGACTCAATTCCAGTGGCTGCTGTACCTGTTCGGCGCGTTCCTGCTGTTTACCGGTATCAAGATGGCGCTGGCGAAGGAAGATGATTCGGCGATTGGCGACAAGCCGTTGGTGAAATGGCTGCGCAGCCACCTGCGCATGACCGACAATCTGGAAGGCGAGCGCTTCTTCGTGCGCCGCAACGGCCTGCTGTTCGCTACGCCGCTGGTGCTGGTGCTGATCCTGGTCGAACTGAGCGACGTGATCTTTGCGGTCGACAGCATCCCGGCAATTTTTGCCGTGACCACGGATCCGTTCATCGTCCTGACCTCCAACCTGTTCGCCATCATGGGTCTGCGCGCCATGTACTTCTTGCTGGCTAACGTGGCAGAACGCTTCTCGATGCTGAAATACGGCCTGTCGATTATCCTGATGTTTATCGGCGTCAAGATGTTGATTATCGACTTCTTCCATATCCCGATTGGCGTTTCGCTTGGCGTGGTGGCCGGTATCCTGACGTTAACGCTGGTGATCAACGCCTGGGTTAACCGCCGTAACGACCGTTTGGCCAATAATAAAGCACCATAATCTGTTATCCGGGGCGCTAGTCGCCCCGCGATTGTTTGGCAATTGCCCCCAAACGCCAAATGTTATTGCGATCACACAAATGTAACCAGCATGTTATCAAGAGTTGATCCGCGCTCAGAATTTCATCCTCTCCCCTTTCCAACACTATGGGTTTACTGAATACTGATTCGGCAAACACACTTGGTTACAGATCCTTATAAAGTTGTCCGGTGGCGTTCCCACCGAGGTGACAAAGTCTGTACGCAACATCATCGGGGAAAAAAGCATTATGCAAAAATTACTACAAAGGATCGTACAGGGCAGTCTGGTTAAACAAATCATGATCGGCCTGGTGGCCGGTATTATCGTGGCGCTGATCTCACCGGCGACGGCTTCTGCGGTGGGCCTGCTTGGCGCCCTGTTCGTCGGGGCACTAAAAGCGGTAGCGCCGGTATTGGTGCTGGTGCTGGTCATGGCCTCGATCGCCAACCACAAGCACGGGCAAAAAACCAATATCCGTCCGATCCTGTTCCTCTATCTGCTGGGGACCTTCGCCGCGGCGCTGGTAGCGGTGGTGGTCAGCTTTATGTTCCCGTCCAACCTGGCGCTGGTGACCGGCAATGCGGATATCAATCCGCCGGGCGGCATTATTGAGGTGCTGAAGGGCCTGCTGATGAGCGTGGTTGCCAACCCGTTCCATGCGCTGATTAACGCCAACTATATCGGCATTCTGGCCTGGGCCGTGGGTCTGGGGTTGGCGCTGCGCCACGCCTCTGAAACCACCAAATCGCTGATTAACGATATGTCGCATGCGGTCACCCTGGTGGTACGCGCGGTGATCCGTTGTGCTCCGCTCGGTATTTTCGGACTGGTGGCCTCGACTCTGGCGGATACTGGCTTTGGCGTACTTTGGGGCTATGCCCAACTGCTGGTG
Source organism: Serratia sp. OS31 (assembly GCF_014164835.1). Classification (NCBI taxonomy): domain Bacteria; kingdom Pseudomonadati; phylum Pseudomonadota; class Gammaproteobacteria; order Enterobacterales; family Yersiniaceae; genus Serratia; species Serratia sp. OS31. The sequence goes on from NZ_JACJFQ010000006.1 coordinate 77,389, forward strand.
GTGCTGATCGGCTGTATGCTGTTGGTGGCGCTGGTGCTGAACCCGCTGATCGTTTACTGGAAAATCCGTCGCAACCCTTATCCGCTGGTGTTTGCCTGCCTGCGCGAAAGCGGCGTGACCGCCTTCTTCACCCGCAGCTCAGCCGCCAACATCCCGGTGAATATGGAACTGTGCAAAAAGCTGAATCTGAACGAAGACACCTATTCAGTTTCCATCCCGCTGGGCGCCACCATCAACATGGCCGGTGCCGCCATCACCATTACCGTGCTGACGCTGGCGGCGGTGCATACTCTGGGGATCCCGGTTGATGTGCCAACGGCACTGCTGCTCAGCGTCGTCGCGGCTATCTGTGCCTGCGGCGCTTCCGGCGTGGCCGGTGGATCGCTGCTGTTGATCCCATTAGCGTGCAACATGTTCGGCATTCCGAACGACGTAGCAATGCAGGTGGTGGCGGTCGGCTTTATCATCGGCGTACTGCAAGATTCCGCCGAAACCGCGCTGAACTCCTCGACCGACGTGCTGTTTACCGCAGCCGCCTGTCAGGCGGAAGACCAGCGTTTAGCGGATGAAGATCCCCTGAAAGTGCGTTAATCCGCCCATAACGCCACAAGGGCGCTCGTGATCGGGCGCCTTTTTTACGACTGCCGCCTTACAATGTCACTCCGCTCTTAAAAATCGCCAGTTCACGGAAATCATTGGTTTCGTTGCGTGCTGGCTGGCCATTGGCAATCGCCACGATCAGATCGACAAACTGTTCCAGCAGACTTTCCATCGGGGTGCCGTGGATCAGCCGACCGGCATCGAAGTCGATCCAGTGCGGTTTCTTCGCCGCCAGTTCGCTGTTGGTCGCCAGCTTCACCGTCGGCACAAAGCCGCCATAGGGCGTACCGCGCCCGGTGCTGAACAACACCATATGGCAGCCGGCGCCGGCCAGCGCGCTGGTCGCCACCGCGTCATTACCTGGCGCACTCAGCAGGTTTAAACCGGGTTGCCGCAGCCGTTCGCCATATTTGAGCACGTCCACCACCTGGCTGTGCCCGGCTTTTTGCGTGCAGCCGAGCGATTTCTCCTCCAGCGTGGTGATCCCGCCGGCTTTGTTGCCCGGTGAAGGGTTTTCATAAATCGGCTGGTTATGGGCGATAAAGTACTGTTTGAAATCGTTGACCATGCTGACGGTCTTTTCGAAAGTCTCCCAATCGCGGCAACGGCTCATCAGGATCCTTTCCGCGCCGAACATCTCCGGCACTTCGGTCAGTACCGTCGTGCCGCCGTTGGCAATCAGATAGTCGGAAAAACGCCCCAGCAGCGGATTGGCGGTGATACCGGACAGGCCGTCAGACCCACCGCACTCCAACCCAAATTTCAATTCACTCAGCTTACCCGGCTGGCGACGGTCATCGCGCATCACCCGGTACAGCGCGTGCAGTTGCTCCAGCCCGGCCTCCACTTCATCATCCTGCTGCTGGCAAACCATAAAGCGTACCCGCTGCTCATCGGTCGTCCCCAGCGTACTGCGGAAAACATCCACCTGATTGTTCTCGCACCCCAGGCCAATCACCAATACCGCCCCGGCGTTCGGATGGCGCACCATGTTTTGCAGCATGGTGCGGGTGTTCTCGTGATCTTGCCCCAGTTGCGAACAACCAAACGGATGGCTGAACAGGTGCACGCCGTCGATCCCCTGCGCATCCGCAGTTTCCTTCAGAAAACGCTGCTGGATCTGTCGGGCAATGCCATTGACGCAGCCAACGGTCGGTATGATCCACAGCTCGTTGCGGATCCCCACTTCCCCGTTGCTACGGCGATAAAGCTGCACTTCCCGATCCGCAGCCTGCGGCGGCAATGCGAGAAATTGCGGCTGATACTGATAGCTATCCAGGTCGCTCAGGTTGGTTTTGGCATTTTGCGAGTGAATATGCTCACCGGAAGCAATAGCCTCCAGCGCATGGCCGATCGGCAGCCCATATTTGATGATTGCCTCACCGGCGGCAATCGGCCGTAGCGCGAACTTATGCCCGCGCGCTACCGGCTGCGCAAGCCGAATAGCCATGCCGTCCAGCATCAACGTTTCATCGGCCGCCAGATCGCGCAGTGCCACCGCGACATTATCCAGCGAATGAATTTTTACCATGCTTTGCATAAACCCACCTCGGGCAGTGGCTACGCCAGTTCAATGGCGAAATAGTTTTTGGCATTGTCGAAACAGATGTTTTTCACCATCTCGCCCAGCAGCGCGATATCTGCCGGTGCTTCGCCGTCGGCCACCCAACGTCCCATCATCTGACAAAGGATGCGGCGGAAGTATTCATGGCGGGTATAAGACAGGAAGCTACGACTGTCGGTCAGCATACCGACAAAGCGGCTCAACAAGCCGAGCTGCGCCAATTGCGTCATCTGACGTTGCATGCCGTTTTTCTGATCGTTGAACCACCAGCCGGAACCGAACTGCATCTTGCCTGGCGTGCCTTCCCCCTGGAAGTTGCCGACCATGGTGGCGATCACCTCATTGTCACGCGGGTTAAGGCAGTACAGGATGGTCTTCGGCAGGGCGCCTTGACGTGCCTGGGCATCCAGCAGGCGTGAAAGTGGCTCCGCCAGCGGTCGGTCATTAATCGAATCGAAGCCGATGTCCGGGCCGACACTGGCCAGCATGCGGCTGTTATTATTGCGCAGAGCGCCGATGTGATATTGCTGCACCCATTCACGGCGTTGATATTCGGCCGCCAGGAACAGCAGCACCGCACTTTTGAACTGGGCGCTCTGCTCTGGCGCAGGCAACTTACCGCTCAGGCGCGCCGTTAAAATCGCGTCCAATGCAGCTTCATCCGCCTCTCCATAGACCACCACGTCCAACGCATGGTCAGCCACCTTGCAGCCATGGGCGGCAAAATGATCCATGCGCTTTTTCAACGCGTCACACAGCGCGCTGAAGCGACCGATATGAATATCCGCTGCCGCTTCCAGCTTTTGCAGATAATCATTGAAGCCCGGCGCGTCGATATTGAATGCCTTGTCCGGTCGCCAGCTTGGCAACACCTTGATAGCGAAACTGCTGTCGGCGGCAATGGCTTTATGGTGGCGCAGATCGTCGACAGGATCGTCAGTGGTGCCGACCATCTTCACATTCATCTGCTGCATGATGCCGCGCGCCCTGAAATCGTCCTGCGCCAGCAGGGCATTGCCGCGCTGCCAGATATCGTCCGCCGTCGCCGGGGACAGCAGCGTGTCGGTGATACCGAACGGACGACGCAGCTCCAGGTGGGTCCAGTGATAAAGTGGGTTACCCAGGGTGTGCGGTACGGTGGCAGCCCAGGCATCGAATTTTTCACGATCGCCGGCATCGCCGGTGCACAGCCGTTCGGCCACCCCGTTGGTCCGCATCGCCCGCCATTTGTAGTGGTCACCCTTGAGCCAGATTTCGTATAAATTTTTGAAGCGGGTGTTCTCGGCGATCTGTTCCGGCGGCAGGTGGCAGTGATAGTCAAAGATCGGTTGCTCCGCCGCATAGTCATGATACAAACGCCGGGCGAATTCGCTGCCCAGCAAGAAATCTTCGTTTAAAAACGTCGCCATAGCTGGCTCCTCACCTTGCTTGCCGTTCGACACAGTGTTCAATGCGACAAAGTTATCACACCAATTTTATTGAGCGTCCAGCGAAATATTGCCTTACGCTACGGCGTCATAGCCCTACAAAAGCCGTTTACCGGCATTTTTGCGGCAAAATCGCGCCTAAATTGACTCATCATGCGGCAAACAGTATTGCCGAATTGAAAAATGGCTTTTGTGATATCACTCAACTTTTAAATCTGTATGACAAGTTATTGTCTCGCCACCCAGTCGTGCTTGCGGCGGGAATACGCCGGTGATGAACAGGCCGGCGCAAATCAACGATAAAGGGATAGCCCCTTAAAACGCTGACGCCGACACGGCGCCGCCTATTCAAGACTGGGAGATATTTCGGATGCGTAAAATTAAAGGGTTACGCTGGTACATGATCGGACTGGTGACCATCGGCACCGTGCTGGGTTACCTGACGCGTAACGCCATTGCCGTCGCAGCACCCACGCTAGAAGACACCTTACACATCACTACGCAACAGTACTCTTACATCGTCGCGGCCTATTCTGCCTGTTACACCCTGATGCAACCGGTGGCGGGATATGTGCTGGACGTCTTGGGCACCAAAGTCGGATACGCCATGTTCGCCATCCTGTGGGCGCTGTTTTGCATGGGCACGGCTCTGGCCAACAGTTGGGGCGGGCTGGCACTGGCACGCGGAGCCGTGGGTATGGCGGAAGCGGCAATGATCCCCGCCGGTCTGAAGGCCAGCAGCGAGTGGTTCCCGGCCAAAGAGCGTTCCATCGCCGTCGGTTACTTCAACGTCGGCTCATCGATAGGCGGCATGCTGGCGCCGCCGCTGGTGGTGTGGGCGATCGTCGCGCACAGTTGGGAAATGGCGTTCATCATCACCGGCGTGCTGAGCCTGATCTGGGCTGTCTGCTGGCTGATTTTCTATAAACATCCGAAAGACCAGAAGAAACTCAGCGACGAAGAGCGCGATTACATCCTGGGGGGCCAGGAAGCGCAGCACCAAACCGGCAATGCCAAGAAAATGTCCGCCTGGCAGATTGTTCGTAACCGCCAGTTCTGGGGCATCGCGCTGCCGCGTTTTCTGGCAGAACCGGCCTGGGGCACCTTCAATGCCTGGATCCCGTTATTCATGTTCAAAGCCTACGGCTTCAACCTGAAAGAGATCGCCATGTTCGCCTGGATGCCGATGCTGTTCGCCGATCTGGGCTGTATCGTCGGCGGGTACCTGCCGCCGTTTTTCCAGAAACACTTCAAGGTAAACCTGATTGTTTCACGTAAGCTGGTGGTCACCCTGGGCGCCGTGCTGATGATTGGCCCTGGCATGATAGGTCTGTTTACCAGCCCCTATGCAGCTATCGCGCTATTGTGCGTCGGCGGTTTTGCCCATCAGGCGCTGTCTGGCGCACTGATTACCCTGTCTTCTGACGTATTCGGTCGCAACGAGGTAGCTACCGCCAACGGCCTCACCGGCATGGCGGCCTGGACCGCCAGCACCCTGTTTGCCCTGGTGGTCGGCGCCCTGGCGGACACCCTGGGCTTCAGCCCGCTGTTTGCCGCACTGTCGGTATTCGATATTCTCGGCGCCATCGTGATCTGGACCGTCCTGCAAAATCGGCCCGCCACACAACCCGAAGAGCAAGTATTGGAGCCCTCCCCCGCACGCCATTAACCCCACCGCCCGGCCATCGCGCCGGGCGTTCCCCGGAGGCCACTGGCAGCTCTGCCGGATAAGTGGTATAACAAATCCATGGCCACGCGCCCCTCCCTATCCAAAGAGCATTCACTATGGAATTCACTGAAACCAGACGCCTGTATCAGCAACTGGCCGCCGAGCTTAAACAGCGTATCGAAAGCGGCCGATACCCGGTGGGCGATAAGCTGCCGGCCGAGCGCTACATTGCCGAAGAGATGAACGTCAGCCGTACCGTAGTGCGCGAAGCGATCATCATGCTGGAAGTGGAAGGCTACGTCGACGTACGCAAAGGCTCCGGGATCCACGTGATGTCCAACCAGCAAAAGCATCTGGTGGTGCCGGGCGACAGCATTGAGTTTGCCACCGCCGGGCCCTTCGAGCTGCTGCAGGCGCGCCAGCTGATTGAAAGCAACATCGCCGAATTCGCCGCGACCCAGGTTACCAAGCAGGACATCGTCCAACTGATGGAGATCCAGGAACAGGCGCGCAAGGAAGATCGCTTCCGCGACTCGCAGTGGGATTTGAAATTCCATGTGCAGGTGGCGCTGGCCACTCAGAACACCGCCATGGCTACCATCGTGGAAAAAATGTGGGTTCAGCGGGTGAATAATCCTTACTGGATCAAGCTGCATGAGCACATCGACAATCGTTCGATCGCCAGCTGGTGCGACGATCACGATCAGATCCTCAAGGCATTGATACGTAAAGATCCTTACGCCGCCAAGTTGGCCATGTGGCAGCACCTGGAAAACACCAAGCAAATGCTGTTCAACGCCACCAGCGACGATTTTGAATATAACGCCGACCGCTACCTGTTCGCCGATAACCCGGTAGTGCATCTCGATGGCCTAGCCGCCGAAAATAAATAGCCCAGGCGGTCAAAAATCGTCGGGTTATGTCAGGTATTGTAAAATCCGCTGAATCGATGCCTGAACGGCGATTTGCCGTGTAGTATTTCACCGCTGGCAACGTAGATTTCCCTGTTGCCAATCGTGCTATTTTGGTAAAGTTGAGCCACTTTTTTACCCTCTGCTACGGGGCGGGACGCGAATACATGCGCTGGTTGTTTGCCATGCTTATTGCTCTTTTTTGCTGGACCGGTTCGGTCTCCGGCCAAAAGCTATGCGCGGCACCTTCCAAAGCAACCCCTACGTCGCTGAGCAGTTTACCCTCGCTCTCCGATCCGCTGCTTTCCCCTTACGACCAGGTTTATCGGTCACCGGCAGAGCTGCAGCGAAAAAAACCGGGTAAATTGCCGTTGTTATTGCCGCGGCTGCATTCCTTCTCCGGCTCGCTGTCGACCTGCGCCCAACTGCCGCCGGTCTATACCCTGGCCGCAGAGCTGGGCCACCGCACCAAACTCCCGCGCCAGAACTCACCTGCGCTCAACCGGCTTGCCCAGGTCAACTGGACGCTGCACACCCCGCAGCAGCAAAACAGGCTAGGCGGCTGGAAAGAAAGTAATATGCTTTACCGTGGCACGCTGACTTACCACTCATGACCGGTGTCGCACCGACTAGAATCCACTAAAAAGCAACGCCGTTTCATCATTATCAGCAGCCAGCATCGCCCGCGCGTTTTCGGCCCACACCCGATCAGCCGCTGAGATAAAAACAAACAATGACGTTTTAGGAACACCGGATGGACATCATTAAAGAACTGTTACATGCCTTATGGCAGCAGGATTTTGAGACGCTGGCGAACCCTTCGCTGGTCTGGACCCTCTACGTGCTGCTGTTTATGATCCTGTTTTTGGAAAACGGTCTGCTGCCGGCCGCCTTTCTGCCTGGGGACAGCCTGCTGATCCTGGTCGGCGTCCTGATCGCCAAAGGCACCATGAATTTCCCGCTCACCATCCTGATCCTGACCGTCGCCGCCAGCCTGGGGTGCTGGGTCAGCTACATACAGGGCAAGTGGCTCGGCAATACCCGGACGGTACAGGGCTGGCTATCGCATCTGCCGGCTCACTATCATCAACGGGCACACCAGCTGTTCCACCGCCACGGGCTTTCCGCCCTGCTGGTCGGTCGTTTCCTGGCGTTTGTCCGCACCCTGCTGCCGACCATTGCCGGCCTGTCTGGCCTGAGCAATGCCCGCTTCCAGTTCTTTAACTGGATGAGCGGCCTGCTGTGGGTGGTGATCCTCACCTCGCTGGGCTTTGCGTTGGGCAAAACCCCAGTATTTCGCAAGTATGAAGATCAACTGATGTTCTGCTTGATGCTGTTACCGCTGGTGCTGCTGGTCGTCGGATTAGTCGGCTCGCTGATCGTCCTGTGGCGCAAGAAACGCGCCGACAGCCAGGATCAGGGGAAAGGGGCGTGATGATCAAGCGCCCGCGCTGGCAGTACGTGTTGCTGATTGCGCTCGCCTTGTTGGCGCTTGCCACGCTGTTGGTGCCCTGCATGGTGCGCACCGAGAGCGAACTGCGCATCCGTGCGGGTCAGCAAGGCCTTTCGCTGCCTGACGGTTTTTATGTTTATCAGCGGCTGGATCAGCGCGGTATTCGCATCAAGAGCATTACCCCGGAAGGCGACGGCCTGGTGATCCGCCTGGACTCGCCGGAACAGCAGTTGCTGGCGCGCGAGGCCTTGCAAACTATTCTGCCGCCGGGGTACATCATTGCCCTGAGCGAATCCCCAGTGCCCACTCACTGGGTGCGCGAATTTGCGCGATCTCCCCTTAATCTGGGATAATACCCTTTCATATGAAGGGGTTTCCTTTCATATCATCGCCCTGTTCAATTAACCATCACTCAACACTGAACCGGGGCGGATTCTTTGGGGTCTTCACGATTTATGGCTATGCTCAAGGTTAGCGTCAGTCAGCCACGTAAGACTCCTGTCGCACTGCCCCTGTCGGCAGTCAGGAAAGCGGATACGTGCCAACGCATCCCAATAACAAGGAATTGATAGCATGAAATTACGCCAATCTATGTTACTGGCTCTCCCATTCTTCGTCTTCCCGGCCCTGTCATTTGCGGCTGAGGGCGGCTGTGCCGCCAAAGCGCAAGAGATTCAAAAACAGATCGATTACGCCACCCAGCACGGCAATACTCACCGCGTCGCCGGGTTGAAAACGGCGCTGAGCGAAGTGCAGACAAATTGCACCGAAGCCGGTCTGCAGGCCGATCGCCAGAAAAAAATCGATGAGAAGCAAAGCAAGGTAGCCGAACGTCAGCAGGAGCTGAAAGAAGCTCAGCAGACCGGCAATCTGGACAAAGTGGCCAAGAAACAGAAAAAGCTGGCTGAAGCTCAAGCCGAGCTTAAGCAAGCCCAAGCGGAATAATTTTTTTACACTAGCGGATTTATCGCTGAGAGCCGCACCATGCGGGATTTTTACCGCATTTAAAATAGATGCTTAGTGATATCAGCTACCAATCGACCCTTTGCTCCGGCGAAAAAATCCGCTATGTTAAAAGTCTGTCTCAGTTAACGTTAAGGAATTATCACATGGCACATGATTCAAATGCAGAAAACTTACGCGCTGAACTTAAATCCTTAGCTGATACGCTGGAAGAAGTGTTGAACTCTTCCACCGATAAGCCAAAAGCCGAACTGGAAAAGCTACGCTCCAAAGCTGAAGGCGCTCTGAAGGATACCCGTGCTCGCCTGAGCGATGCTGGGGACAAACTGGCTTCTCAAACCAAACAGATCGCCGGCCAGGCGGACGAGTATGTTCGTGATAATCCGTGGACCGGTATCGGTATCGGCGCTGCCGTCGGTGTGGTGCTGGGCGTTCTGTTAGCGCGCCGCTAATTATGGCTGAACAACAACCGCAAGTTCGTGCACAGGGCCCCGCCAAGGGGGTCCTGGACGTCGGCCAGCGCATCATCACTATTCTGGTCGGTATGGTGGAAACCCGTGTCCGTCTGGCAGTGGTCGAGCTGGAAGAGGAGAAAGCCAACCTCATTCAGTTGCTGATCATGGCCGGCATGACGCTGTTGTTCACCGCGTTTGGCCTGATGAGCCTGTTGATCCTGATTTTCTGGGCCATCGATCCTATCTACCGTCTGATGGCGTTAGGGGCCACTACCGGGGTGCTGTTGTTCCTGGCGGTATTCGGTGCCATTTGGACACTGGTCAAGGCCCGCCGCTCCACGTTGCTGGGTGCCACGCGCAAACAGCTGGAAATCGACCGTTCCGAGCTGGAGGACGAAAAATGAATCGTCGCCGCTATCTGGAATGGAGAAAAGAGAAGCTCATCCGCAAGATCCAGCAGCAAAGGCTGGATCTTGCGGAAAACAAAACCTTGTGGCTGGAAAAGACCGAGCGCATTGACCGCGGATGGCAAACGATTTTCGGCCTGCGCAAATACCTGGTGATCGGTTCCAGCGTGATGGCCCTGTACGGTATTCGCCATCCGAGTAAGCTGATCCGCTGGTCGCGTCGCGCCTTCGGTGCTTTTGGCACTATCCGTTTGATCCAGAAAACCTTTTCCAACAAATAACCTTTCGCAGTTCCTTCAATTCTTCCGTTGTTAAGCCCGCCTTTTCACAGAAAATGCCCGTTTCTGTCGGTGAAGGCTGGGCAACATTCTGATTCCCCTCTCTTTGTTAGCAGGCTAAAGATTCAGTTTTTTTGAAAAAATACGACAGTTTTACTTGCTAACAAAGCGTGCGCTTCCCGATTAACATTCATTCCATCGACACGAAACGGGTAGGACAGGGTCAGATACCCGTCATACCGCCCATCGACATGAAAACGCCAAGACTGGCAAACAAAAATCACTTTGGAGTAAATGATGAAAAAATTAGAAGATACAGGTTTGCTGGTTGCGCGTATTTTGATGCCGATTCTGTTTATCGTGGCAGGCTACGGCAAAATGGGTGATGCCTATGCCGGAACCCAACAGTACATGCAATCGATGGGCGTGCCTGGCTTCTTGCTGCCACTGACCATCCTGCTGGAATTTGGCGGCGGTCTGGCAATTCTGTTCGGTTTCCTGACTCGCACCGTGGCGCTGTTCACCGCCGGTTTTACCGTGCTGACCGCGTTACTGTTCCATACTAACTTTGCTGAAGGCGTAAACCAGCTGATGTTCATGAAGAACCTGACCATCGCCGGTGGTTTCCTGGTACTGGGCATTGCCGGCCCGGGCGGTTTCAGCATCGACCGTCTTTTGAACAAAAAGTGGTAAGCTTTTAATACCGACACAGGGGTCCGGCATGCCGGACCCCTCTGCTTTTTCACTCGGACACGAAGGAGATTCCCATGGGACAACTCGTCGATGGCGTTTGGCAAGACATCTGGTATGACACCTCATCCACCGGAGGCCGTTTCAAGCGCTCAACCTCTCAGTTCCGCAACTGGGTGACCGCCGACGGTCAGCCGGGCGAACACGGCGTCGGAGGTTTTAAAGCGGAGAAAGATCGTTATCACCTGTACGTTTCACTTGCCTGCCCTTGGGCACATCGCACTCTGCTGATGCGTAAATTGAAAGGGCTGGAGCAGATCGTTCCTGTTTCTGTGGTACATCCGCTGATGCTGGAAAACGGCTGGACCTTCGGCACCGATTTCCCTGAAGCGACCGGCGACGACCTCTATCACTCAGATTTCCTCTACCAGCTTTACCTGCGCGCCGACCCGCACTACACCGGTCGTGTGACCGTACCGGTGCTGTGGGACAAGCAGCAGCAGACCATCGTCAGCAATGAATCCGCCGATATCATTCGCATGTTCAACAGCGCATTCGATGGCGTTGGCGCCCGCGCCGGCGATTATTATCCTGCAGAGTTACGCGGGGAAATTGATGAGCTGAACGGCTGGATTTACGACCTGGTGAACAACGGGGTGTATAAGGCCGGCTTTGCCACCAGCCAGGAAGCCTATGACGAGGCGGTACACGGGGTATTCGACGCGCTGGCGCGGCTGGAGCAAATTCTGGGACAACAGCGTTATCTGACGGGCGATCGCCTGACTGAGGCTGACCTGCGCCTGTGGACCACGTTGATACGCTTCGATCCGGTGTATGTCACCCACTTTAAGTGTGACAAACACCGCATCAGCGATTACCTCAACCTGTACGGCTTCCTGCGTGACATCTACCAGATGCCGGGCATGGCCGAAACGGTCAGTCTGCCGCACATCCGCAATCACTATTATCGCAGCCACGCCACCATCAATCCGCACGGCATCATTTCTATTGGGCCGGCGCAGGATCTCGATGAACCACACGGTCGCGACACGCGTTTCGGTTAACGCAAACTCCCCTTTGCCTGCGGCAAGGGGGAGCGCTTACTGACGCTCCAATTGGGTGAACAGCCTTGGGATCTCGCGCAGGAACCAGGCTTTCGCCTCCCCCATGCTGTCGCGCCGCCAGGCCATGATAATGTCAACTTCACGGCTGTATTCCGGCCCCACCACTCGCAAGCGCCCTTCTTCGATATCTTTCTCGACCATTGGGTAAGGCATGGTCGCCACGCCCAAACCGGCCAACAGCGCCAGGCGTTTGTCTTCAATGGTGCTCACCGTCAGACGCTGCTGCTTATCCAGTAATTGTACGGTCAATACCGGGCGTTCCCTGGCGGTATCCGCTACCGCAATACCACGGTATTTCACCCGCGTGGCCTCAGCCAGCGGCTCCGGCTCCAGATGGATCGGATGGTCTGGCGCGGCCACGTACATGCTCGTCACTTTGTACAATTTACGAGTGTTGATTTCTGACGAGGCACGAAAGTGCATGTCCGGGGCGATAACGATATCGGCGCGCCCCTGCTCCAACCGCTCCCAGGCCCCGGCCAGCACCTCAGTGAAGATAGACACCTGGGTATTGGCTTTCAGCGCCAGCTTATCGACCAGCGGAAACAGCTTGCTTGGCGGCGACAATGCCTCGCTGACGATAGTCAGATGCGTTTCCCAGCCGCGCGCCAGTGCCTCGGCGTCGGTGGTCAACTTATCCGCCGCCTCCAGCAGCACTCGTCCACGATCCAGCAGCATGCGGCCGACATTGGTGAATTTGGTTCGGTGGCCGGAGCGGTCGAACAGCACCACGTCCAATTCTTCTTCCAATTTTTGCATGGTGTAGCTGAGCGCCGAGGGTACGCGCCCCAGCTCATCGGCTGCCGCAGCAAAGCTGCCACGTCGGTCGATCGCATCCATAACCCTTAACGCCTCAAGCGTTAACGCCCGATCTCTGGCCATCGAATCTCTCTGTCAGGAAATTTGAATATGCCGACCAGATTAACTGGCTAACAATCCGGCGTCCAGATGCTTACCATTTAGATAATGAATTTAGAGAGCCAATTGCCATGATCACATGCAGAACAGCAAAACAATGCGGGCAAGCTGACTTTGGTTGGCTGCAGGCTCGCTACACCTTTTCTTTTGGACATTACTTCGATCCCAAGCTGATGGGTTACGCCTCTTTACGGGTGCTCAACCAGGAAGTCCTGGCGCCGGGCGCAGCCTTGCAGCCGCGTACTTATCCGAGCGTGGACATTCTGAATCTGATCCTGCAAGGCCAGGCGGAATACCGCGATAGCGAGGGCAACACGGTGAGCGCCAAGGCCGGCGAGGCTTTACTGCTGGCCACCCAGCCAGGGCTGAGTTACAGCGAACAGAACGCCAGCAACGACACGCCGCTGACCCGTCTGCAACTGTGGTTGGATGCCTGCCCAGATACCAATAACGAGCGTGTGCAACGCCTGGTACTGCCGACCAGCGGCCTGACGCTGCTGGCCTCGCCGGACGGTGCTCAGGGGAGCCTGCAACTGCGTCAGCAGGTGTGGATCCACCATCTGGATTTACAGGCCGGCGAGCAGCAGACGCTGGCGTTGAACGGGCCCCGTGCGTACCTGCAGTCGATTCACGGCACCATCGAAGCCCAAGGCAATCACCACGATGGCCAGAACCTGACGTGCGGTGACGGAGCGTTTATCCATGAAGAGAACCGTCTGACGATCCGCGCCAAAACGCCACTGCGCGCGTTGCTGATCGACCTGCCGGTCTGAGTCACATCCTGAAAGGAAAAAACCCCGCGTAACTTGCGTCACGCGGGGTTTTCTTTATAGAGGGAGCTGACCGGTAAGCCGGGTTCTGTCGTGGACAGTCATTCCTCTAGGCCAGCAATCGCTCACTGGCTCAAGCAGCCTACCCGGGTTCAGTACGGGCCGTACCATGTGAACCCCTATTTGGCCTTGCTCCGGGTGGAGTTTACCGTGCCACGAACTGTTGCCAGTCGCGCGGTGCGCTCTTACCGCACCCTTTCACCCTTACCTGATCCCGCTTGCGCGGGCCATCGGCGGTTTGCTCTCTGTTGCACTAGTCGTAGGCTTGCGCCTCCCAGGCGTTACCTGGCACCCTGCCCTATGGAGCCCGGACTTTCCTCCCCTCCACCTGTCTCCCCCGAAAGGGACGGCAGTGAAGCGGCGACTGTCTGGTCAACTCCGGCGCGGATAGTAGCGTTGCGCTCACGGCAGGTCAACCGCTTTACTGTTCTTGTTGCTCCAATGCGTGTTTATACAACGCATTTTTCTTCACGCCGTGGATCTCCGCCGCCAGCGCCGCCGCCTTTTTCAACGGCAACTCTTTTTGTAATAGCGCCAACGTCCGCAACGCCTCCAACGGCAGTGCATCTTCCTGCACTTTATGGCCTTCAACAATCAGCACCATCTCGCCACGACGACGTACTTCGTCTTCCTGCACCCAGGCCAACAATTCACCGACCGGCGCACCGGTAATGGACTCCCAGGTTTTGGTCAGCTCACGCGCCAGCACCACGTAACGCTGCGGCCCCCACACGGTCACCATGTCCTGCAAACTTTCCAGCAGGCGGTGGGTTGATTCGTAGAAAATCAGCGTGCGCGGTTCCTCTGCCAGCGCCATCAGCGTATCCTTACGCCCCTTGGTTTTCGCCGGCAGGAACCCTTCGTAACAGAAGCGGTCTGAAGCCAAACCGGCAGCGCACAGCGCGGTGGTTGCCGCACAGGCGCCCGGTAAGGGCACCACGCGGATACCGGCTTCGCGGCAGCGGCGCACCAGGTGGTATCCGGGATCGTTAATCAAAGGCGTACCGGCGTCGGAAACCAGCGCAATGCTCTGGCCTTCCTGCAATTTCGCCAGCAGTTGATCTGCCTTTTGCTGTTCGTTATGGTCATGCAACGCAAACAACCGCGCGCTAATCGCAAAGTGTTGCAACAGCAACCCGGTATGGCGCGTGTCCTCCGCCGCAATCAGATCAACGCTTTTCAGTACCTCTAACGCACGGTGGGTAATATCCCCTAAATTGCCGATTGGGGTGGGCACCACATACAGCGTTGATGCAGAAATGACTGATTGTTGGTGTTGATTCATTGTTTCATCCGGATTGCCGATTTAATATTAAGCATCTTGAAAAAAACATCACTGGATACAGTATGCTTTCCTCAACATTCGTTCGTACCAAAGCAGGGCGTTCAAAGCCTGTCCGACTTACCGCAGTTATCGCGGCAGCCCTTTTCCTTGCAGGCTGCCCGAGTCAGGCCCCGCAGACGCCGCCCGCTAACATACAGGACGAAGCGAGCGCCAGTTCCGATTACTATCTGCAGCAGCTGCAGCAAAGCAGCAATGATAACAAGGCTGACTGGCAATTACTTGCTATTCGCGCGTTACTGCGCGAAGGGAAACTGCCTCAGGCCAGTGAACAACTGAACCAGTTGCCGAAAAACCTCAGCAGCGTTCAACTGGTGGAGCGCCAGTTATTGAGCGCCGAGCTGCAGGTGGCGAACAAAAGCTATGTCGCGGCCCGCACTACGCTGAGCCATCTGGATACCGGATCGTTGTCGACCAACCAACGAGTGCGCTTCTACCAGGCGCAGATTGCTGCCAACCAGGGTAAACCTTCCCTGCCGCTGATCCGCGCTTATATCGAGCAAGAACCGCTGGTAACCGGCAAAGCGCATCAAACCAATCTGGACCAAACCTGGCTGTCCCTGCTGCAACTGACGTCGCAGGACATGAACAGTCTGGTGATCAACGCCAATGAGAATGTACTGCAGGGCTGGTTGGATCTGCTGCGCGTTTATCAGGACAACAAGCAGGATCCCGATCTGCTGAAGGCCGGTATTAAAGATTGGCAGAATCGCTACCCGCAGAACCCGGCGGCGAAAACCCTGCCCACTCAGTTGAACCAGGTGTTGAACTTTACCCAGGCTTCCACTTCAAAAATCGCGCTGCTGCTGCCGTTGAACGGCCAGGCAAAAGTGTTCGCCGATGCGATCCAAAAAGGGTTTGAAGCGGCGAAAAACGGCGTGACGCCTTCCGCTCCGGTGCAACAACAGCAGCAACAGCCTACCAGCGAGCCGGTGCAGGCTCCTGCTTCGACGGACCCTAATGCCAACGGCGCAGTCAGCACGTCGGCGCCGTCAGCAGATGCTGCCCCGGTAACGGCCGCTCAGCCTTCAGCCCCATCCACCGCGCCGATTACGCCGCCGCAGGCCGCTAACGCGCAGATTAAAGTGTATGATACCTCCAGCCAGCCACTGGCCGCGCTGCTGACGCAGGCCCAGCAGGATGGAGCCACCCTGGTGGTCGGCCCGCTGCTGAAAGAAAATGTCGATCAATTGGCCGGCAGCACCACCACCCTGAACGTCTTGGCGCTCAACCAGCCGGAAACGCCGAAAGACAATCCGAACATTTGCTACTTCGCGCTTTCACCGGAAGATGAAGCCCGCGATGCTGCCCGCCACATTTGGGAACAGCAGAAACGGCAACCGCTGCTGTTGATCCCGCGCGGCGCCTTCGGCGATCGCGTTGCCAAAGCCTTTAATCAGGAGTGGCAGAAACTGGGCGGCCAAACGGTGCTGCAGCAAAATATCGGCTCCGCCGGTGAACTGCGCCAAATGGTGAACAGCGGCGGCATTCGCATGTCGGGCACGCCAATCTCCACCGCACCGGCACCGCAGGCGGTCACCATTGCCGGGCTGACCATTCCTGCGCCACCTAGTGATACGCCAGCAGCCAGCGGCGGCAGCGTAGATTCGGTCTATATCGTCGCGACCCAGTCCCAGCTGACGTTGATTAAACCGATGATCGACATGGCCACCAACTCGCGCAGCAAGCCGGCGATGTACGCCAGTTCGCGCAGCTATCAGGCCGGTGCCGGTCCGGATTTCCGCCTGGAAATGGAAGGCCTGCAGTTCAGCGATATCCCGTTGCTGGCCGGTGCCAACCCGCAGCTGTTGCAGCAGGCAAGCAACCAGTTCCGCAACGACTACTCGCTGGTGCGCCTCTACGCCATGGGGATGGATGCCTGGACATTGTCCAACCACTTTGCTGAAATGCGCCAGTTGCCCGGCTTCCAGGTCTCCGGCACCACTGGCATGCTGACCGCCTCACCCGGTTGCGTCATCAACAGAAAACTGCCTTGGCTGCAATACCGCCAGGGCATGGTCGTCCCGGTCTCTTGAGTCAACGCGCCACAGGGGCGGGCTATGAATTACAGGCCCGCCACTATCTGGAACGCGCCGGGCTCACCTTCTTCGCCGCCAATGTTACGCTGCGCGGCGGTGAGCTCGACCTCATCATGCGCGATGGCCAAACCTGGGTGTTCGTTGAAGTACGCTACCGACGCAGCGATGCGTTTGGCGGTGCCGCCGCCAGCGTTACCTATCGCAAGCAACAGCGGTTGCTGCATACCGCCGCCGTTTGGCTGGCGGGGCGCGGAGCCAGTTTTGACACATCGTCTTGCCGTTTTGATGTTTTGGCCATTACCGGTAACCAGTTAGAATGGATACCCAATGCCTTCAATGCGGATTAAACGCGGTTTACCGGTGCAGACCGGCCCTTTGACTTAGTGGATTAATACAACGTGCTGGATAGAATTAAAGCCTGTTTTACCGAAAGCATCCAAACCCAGATTGCGGCGGCGGAAGCTTTGCCCGACGCCATCTCGCGTGCAGCAATGACGCTGGTTCAATCCTTACTCAACGGCAATAAAATTCTGTGCTGCGGTAACGGCACCTCGGCAGCCAATGCGCAGCATTTCGCCGCCAGCATGATCAACCGCTTTGAAACCGAGCGCCCAAGCCTGCCGGCCATTGCACTGAATGCCGATAACGTGGTGCTGACCGCGATCACCAACGATCGCCTGCACGATGAAGTCTATGCCAAACAGGTTCGCGCGCTCGGCCACGCCGGCGACGTGCTGCTGGCAATTTCCACCCGCGGCAACAGCCGTGATATTGTGAAAGCGGTCGAAGCCGCCGTGACGCGTGACATGACGATTGTCGCACTTACCGGTTACGACGGTGGGGAGCTGGCCGGCTTGCTTGGCCAACAGGATGTCGAGATCCGTATCCCTTCCCACCGCAGTGCACGCATTCAGGAAATGCATATGCTGACTGTAAATTGCCTATGCGACCTGATAGATAATACGTTGTTTCCCCACCAGGACGATTAAGGAACTGAGATGAAGCTAAAAGCCACATTTGCAGTGCTGTCCAGCGCCCTGCTGTTACAAGGTTGTATTGCTGGCGTTGTCGTTGGCAGCGCCGCCGTCGCCACTAAAACGGCCACCGACCCACGCAGCGTGGGGACTCAGGTAGACGATGGGACGCTGGAAGCCCGGGTTGAAAATGCCCTGAGCAAAGATCAGCAGTTGAAGAAAGAAGCCCGGGTGGTTGCAACCGCCTATCAGGGTAAAGTCCTGCTGACCGGCCAATCGCCAAGCACCGATCTGGCGGCCCGTGCCAAGCAGATTGCTATGGGTGTTGAAGGCACCACCGAAGTGTATAACGAGATCCGTCAGGGGACGCCGGTTAGCCTGAGCACCGCCTCTTCAGATACCTGGATCACCACCAAGGTCCGTTCACAACTGCTCACCAGCGATACGGTGAAGTCATCCAACGTGAAAGTGACCACTGAAAATGGCGAAGTGTTCTTGCTGGGCCTGGTCACGCAACAGGAAGGCCAGTCTGCGGCGCAGATCGCCAGCCAGGTGAGCGGCGTAAAACACGTCACCACCGCCTTTACCTTCGTGAAATGATCCTTCAGGCAAGGGGCCTTCCCCTTGCCGCTTTTCTGCACGCTCCCTGCTGTTTTACCCTGGTTTAATGAGTCGCGTTTAAAGTAACCTCTCACTTCATTACGGATAAAATTCAAATGGACAGAATTTTAATCGGTTTTCTCACTGCCGTTTCTTTATTCACCGCCGACGTTTCCGCCGCCAATCCCCCACAGGAAGTTCCCCGTGCCGAGCATGCCCCGGCTTCGATGGCCGATCAAACCGTTACCACTGAAGGCGCGATCACGGTCAACCAGGTAAAAATCAATTATCAGGCGCAAACCGGGGTGCTGGAATTGAGTAAAGACGACCCGGAAGATCCCGTGACCGGCATGTTCTATGTCGCGTATTTCAAAAAGAATGAGAATAAGAGCGAGAGCAGGCCGATTACCTTTATCTACAACGGCGGGCCCGGCTCTGCCTCGCTTTGGCTGCATATGGGAGCTCTGGGGCCTAAACGGGTTATCGCTACTCAGCCAGAAAAAACACAGCTGGCGCCTTACCAACTAACCGATAACCAATACAGCCTGCTCAACGTCAGCGATCTGGTGTTTATCGATGCCCCCGGGACGGGTTACAGCCGCTTTTCCAGCAGCGCCGCCAGCCAGCCGGAGAGAGCGCAGCAAAAATCACAGAGTGCCAGCAACGTTTATGGCGTCAACGGCGATGCTCAGGCCTTTTCTCAATTTATCGTTCAGTTTCTAACGCATTACCAACGCTGGAACTCACCTAAATATTTATTGGGTGAAAGCTACGGTACTACCCGCTCGGTGGTATTGGCCGAGACGCTAAAAAATCAGAATATCGATCTTAACGGCATTATCCTGATGTCGCAGTTTCTGAACTACGACAATAATGTCGACGATCCCAATCAAAACCCCGGCGTCGATCAGCCTTACTATCTGGCGCTACCAACCTACGCAGCCAGCGCATGGTACCACCAGCGGCTGCCGGGCAAACACCAGAGCCTGCAAACCTTGCTAGACCAGGCCGAGCAGTTTGCGCTGGGGACTTATGCCCAGGCATTGCTGCAAGGCGCCAATCTGCCTGAAAAAGATCGCCAAATGCTCGCCGAGCAGCTTTACCAATTTACCGGCATTCCGGCCGATTATTGGCTCAAGGCCAATCTGCGCCTGAGTGGGCCGGTTTTCGCCAAGCAACTGTTGAGCCGTCAGGACGAGACCATTGGCAGAATCGATACCCGCTATCGTGGACCGTCGCTGGATAATATCGCTGAAACGTCCAATTACGATCCCAACATCAGTGCAATTACTTCCGCCTACGTCGCGCAATTCCACGATTATCTTGGCAAAACGCTGCATTTTAGCGCCGATCAAAACTATCGCGTATTTTCCGATGAGACATATGACTGGAACATGTCCAGCAACAGCCGGGACAGATCATTTAACGTGTTGCCGAGCCTGTCACGGGTGATGAAAATGAACCCGGCAATGAGAGTGATGGTGATAGGCGGAGTTTACGACCTGGCCACTCCTTACTTCGTCGCCAAATATGAGATGAGCCACCTGCCCGTGTCGCCCAAATTA
The DNA here is from genome assembly GCF_014164835.1 of Serratia sp. OS31. Taxonomy (NCBI): domain Bacteria; kingdom Pseudomonadati; phylum Pseudomonadota; class Gammaproteobacteria; order Enterobacterales; family Yersiniaceae; genus Serratia; species Serratia sp. OS31. The sequence goes on from NZ_JACJFQ010000006.1 coordinate 97,198, forward strand.
CGCGACAATATCCGTTTCTATTGGTATGACACCGGGCATATGCCGTACGTGGATGAGCCATCGCTCAAAAAGATGCATGCGGATTTAAGTGCATTTATCAGCAATAAGCTCTGATGCGGACTAGCCGCTGAAGAGAGAGATACCTTGCCCGAAAGCAGGGTATCTCTTGGTTAATCCAACTTATTCTCTTTCAGGAAACCTTCCCCACCCAACTGACGCATCTGGCGCATGATCCACTGCTGTCGCTGTATGACATAGCCGGAAGGCGCATTGGCCTTGAAGCGATGCGGATTGGGCAGCACGGCTGCCAGCAACGCGGCCTCCGAGGCAGTCAGGCGCTTGGCCGGTTTATTGAAGTAGCGCCGTGATGCTTCCTCTACGCCGAACACGCCGTCACCGAACTCCACGATATTCAGGTATACCGTCAGGATCCGACGCTTGGTCCACACCAGTTCAATGCCGGAGGTCAAACCGGCCTCCAATCCTTTGCGCAACCAGCTGCGACCATCCCACAGAAACAGGTTCTTCGCAGTTTGTTGCGACAACGTGGAAGCACCGCGGATGCGCGTAGGTCGACGCTCATTGTGGCTGAACGCCTTTTCTATCGCCGCCACGTCAAAACCCCAGTGATCCGGGAACTTCTGATCTTCCGCCGCCATCACCGCCAGCGCCATCTGTGGGGAAATCTCATCCATCGACACCCAGTCGGAATGCGCCACATAGCCAAAATCGCCCCTCAGCCAGGCACCGATCTGTCGCTCTACCATCACCGCCGAAAAAGGCACCGGCAAAAAAGCGAAGGCCACGATGCCCAGCAGCCATACCCCGACCACCGCGATCGCGGCGCGTTTCAACCAAAACCATGGCCGGGATAGCATCGATTTGCCCACAGACTTTCTCATTCAGCCAAGTCCAGCACCCGTGAAACCAGCTTATCAATCCCGCGGGCAGCCTCACCGATTGATTTCGCCAACATATAGGCCGGCGTGGTCACCACTTTGTTCTCAATATCCACCACGATATCGTCAACCGGGCAAATGACCGGCTCACCGCCCATGGCATCAATCACTTCACCGAGGTCAGGATCGTTGCCAATGGTCAGCCGCACTTGTTGATCCAGCAGCTTTGGCAGCAGCGCCGGTGCAATGCACATAAAACCGATTGGTTTATTTGCCTTATGCATTTCTTGCGTTAGCTTCGCCAAATCTTTATCAATCCAGCATTCCGCCCCTTCGCTGGCAAAACTGCTGAGGTTCTTTGCCGCACCAAACCCGCCGGGGACGATCAGGGCGTCCAGTTGGTCGGCATCGGCCTGTGAAAGCGGCTGGATCTTGCCTCTCGCAATGCGTGCGGACTCCAGCAAAACATTGCGTACCTCCGGCATTTCATCGCCAGATAAGTGATTAATAACATGAAGTTGAGGTTTGTCAGGCGCAAAGCACACCGCCTGCGTGCCTGCCCGGTCCAACGCCAGCAGCGTCAGGACGGCCTCATGGATCTCCGTACCGTCATAAACCCCACAGCCGCTCAGCACTACGCCCACGTTTTTCATCACCCTTCCTCCTGTTGATACTGTCAACTGGTTAGTGCTCGGAGTAGACAAACACTAATCTACATCACACATTTTAATGAATCTTCTAACAAGAGCGCTTACATTTGGTATGTTGTTGGCTGTATGATGTTTAGGAATTCTCTACAACCTGCTCGACCAGAACACTAAATCCAATACGCAGGTTCACAATTTCCCTGGTGTTGGCGCAATATTCGCGCACCCCGGCCTAGGTCGGGGTCATTTTTTTTCAGCTTCCGCTACCCACGCTCGCAGTACCTGCACATCGTTACGCCACTCCTGCTTCAGCTCATCCACCCAGTCCTGCACGTTATCCCACCATGCCGGCAACGTCGGGGTTTGAATTTGTTGTGCCAGCTGTTGCAGATGGCGCAGCCCCACCGAACCCGCAGCGCCTTTAATCTTGTGCCCTTCTTCCGTGATGCCTTTCTGGTCGCGCGCGGTCATATTGGAATCCAGCACCGCCAGATAGCCCGGCATCATTTGCTCAAACATCTCCAGGCTCTGATGGATCAACTGCGGCCCCACCAGGTCCATGTACTGTTCCAGCATGGTGGTATCCAGTAAAGACTCATTAATTTGCATCGTCTTTTGCTCCATTTTCTTTGTGGTGTGAGAGGGTTGATGATCCCAGTAATGTTTAATCACCTTGGTCAGCGCCGGCACCGACAGCGGCTTGCTCAGCACGTCGTCCATCCCCGCGTCGAGATACTCTTTTTTGTCTTTCAGCACGTTGGCGGTCAATGCAACCAGCGGCGGCAACGCCTGCCCGGCATAGCGCTCTCGCAGCACCCGGGCGATATCCAGCCCGGTCATATCCGGCAATTGGATATCCAGCAACACCAGATCGAACTCGTCCGGATCAAACATCGCCAGCGCATCCTTGCCGTTCATCGCCACTTCGACGCTGTTGCCCAGCTTCTCCAGCACCGAACGCGCCACAATCACGTTCAGCTCGATATCTTCGACCAGCAGGATATGCAACGCCGGTAATGGCAAGGCCTCTTCCGCCTGCGTTTCACTTTCCGCTTCCTGCACCGCCGGCGCCTGGATGGTCAATGTGAAGCAAGAACCGTGCCCTTGCACGCTGTTGACGGTGATATCGCCGCCCATGCTCTGCGCCAGGCGCTTGGAAACCGCCAGCCCAATGCCGGTGCCGGTTGCCGGACGACCGCCGTGCTGGTCCTTGACCTGATAATACATGGCGAAGATCTTGTCCTGTTCATCCTGCGGAATGCCCATGCCGGAGTCTTCCACCTCAAACACCAGCCGATCCTGCTCCTCACGCCGCACGCGGACCACAATTTGCCCCTGCGGTGTGAATTTCACCGCATTACCGATCAGGTTCCATAGGATCTGCCGCAGGCGAGTACCATCGGTAATGATTTGCTGCGGCAGCGGTGGCTGCGGCTCCATCACAAACTGCAGGCCTTTCGGCTGAGCCAACAGGCCGGAGAGGTTTTCCAGGTCCGCCAGGAAGCCGGTGAAATCTACCGGTTGATTGTCGAGCTGCACCTTGCGCCGCTCAAGCTTGTCCATCTCGATAATGTCGTTGAAGATATTGCCCAGGGTAATGGCGCTGACATGGATGGTTTTGAGGTATTTCAGCTGTTCGTCGTTTAACTCGGTATCGAGCAGAATGCGGCTCAGCCCGACAATGCCGTTAAGCGGCGTACGAAGCTCGTGGCTGATCGTGGAGATGAAGGTGGTCTTGTCCCTGCTGGCGTTCTCCAACGCGTCCTGATAGCGCTTACGCTCGGTTATATCGCGGCCAAAGCCCATCAGCCCATGCCGTTTGCCAACGCGGTCGTAAAACGGCACTTTGCGCAGCTCAAAACAGGCCTTGCGCCCGTCCGGATAGACCAGCCACTGTTCATAGGTCAGCGAAACGTTGTGGCGGAACACTTTCTCATCGGTTTCTATCACCTTTTCGGCGATTTCCTGGCCGTAAACGTCGTACGGCGTCAGGCCAATCAGCTGTTTTTCGCTTTTGCCGGTCAGCAGCTCCATCGCCCGGTTACAGCCGGAGAATTCTTTGTCTTCGTTGCGGTAATACACCAGGTCCGGTGAGGCATCGAGGAAAGAACGCAACAGCGCCGACTGCTGGCCCAGTTCGATTTGCGCCAGTTCACGCTGTTCCATCTCTTCCGTCAGCTTGTCCATCACCTGCTGGCGCTCTTCTTCCGCCTTGATACGGTCGGCAATTTCCTGATTCAGCTGGCTGATGTTGTCTTTAAGCTGCTGGTTCAGCTCCAGGTCGCGGTGGCGCATTTCTTCCAGCTTATCCACCAGCCGCGCCAGGCGCTGGCGTGATTCTTCAAGCTGTTCGACCACCACCGACAGAAAGTAGACTGCCCAGGGCGTAATCAACAGGCCGAAGAAGATTGAGCGCACCACGTCGATGCTTTCCACTTCGCCGCGCAGCAGCATGGTCACCGCCATCTGCACCACCATCGCCAGCACCACCAGCGCCGACGCCAGCAGCAGCGAAAAGCGTACCAGCCCCAGTTTTACCATTAAATCAACGTAGTACTGGGCTAACACCCGGATTTGCTTCATAGCCGCTCCCATCAGACAGAATCGTCTAAATCATACCGTAAAACACCGAGGAGATAAGGAAGCAAACGCCGAAGTGTGGGAAAGATTGCAAATCAAAACAGCGATCAAGGGCGATATTGCTGCTTTTCATCCAATCGGCTGCCCTGCCCGCCATGGCGTTGCAAATAGCCGCCGACCGCCTGCATGCCGTTCCAGCGGTTTTCGCACCATAACGGTGCCAACAGCGTCGGCCGCCGCGCGCTGGCGGAAATACGGTGATACACCACCTCCTTCGGCGTATGGCGGATCATCTCCCCGGCGCTGGCGGCATAGGCCTCAAGCGGCAGTTCAGGCAGCCGGCCCGCCTGCCAGGCCCGCGCCAGCGTGCTGCCGGTCACGATATGCAGCGGATGCAGCTTGATGCCATCCACACCGCTGTCCACCACCCGTTGTAAGGTGGTCAAGTGGTCGGCTGCGGTTTCCCCGGGCAGCCCGACAATCAGATGGCTGCATACCTTCAGCCCGCGCTCGCGTGCCCGTTGGGCGGTGTGCTGATAACAGGAGAAATTATGGCCGCGGTTGATGCGCTTTAGCGTTTTATCGTGCGCCGTCTGCAACCCGAGCTCCAGCCACACTTCGTAGCCTTTTTCGCGGTAACTCGCCAGCAGATCCAGGGCGGCAGGTGGTACGCAGTCCGGCCGGGTTCCGACACAAATGCCGACCATATCTGCCTGCCCCAACGCCTGGCGATACATCTCCGCCAGCAGATTCACTTCTGCATAAGTACTGGTATAGGCCTGGAAATAGGCCAGGTAGCGCTTTGCGCGATTCACCCTGCCGGCCTGCAATGCCAACTGTTCGGCGATGCTTTGATGCTGCATCTGTTCATCGGCAAATGAAGCGACATTGCAGAAGGTACAGCCACCGCGCCCAAGCTGGCCGTCGCGGTTCGGGCAACTGAACCCGCCGTGCAACGTGAGTTTATGGATCTTTTCGCCGTATCGCCGCTGAAGGTCGGCACCAAACATATTGACTAATTGCGGCAACTGCATAATCTTGGGGGTCTCTGTGCTCAAAGCCCGTGATGCTAATAAAAAACGGCTTTTCCCGCGATGACAGAGATCAACGCTTTCTCCGCAAGGCTTCACCAAGCATAACTATTCACTATAAATGCAAATAAAATCATCCTGACCGAGATGAATTTTTCTTATTTCTACGCAACCGTTAACGCCAGTATGACATTGCGATGAAAAATAGTTGCAAACAACAAAAAAGAATAAGTTATTAGAATAAAACTCTGACATTCCTACCCGCACTAGCATGGTGCAGAGATTCAGGCGTTGCACTATAGTGAGACAGCTCACATTTCTTCGGGGGGCGACGCTCCTCTGCGCAAGCTCAAAAAACGCCAAAAAACAATGAATATCAAATAATTAAATGCAGTTATTTCATTAGAAAACCCCCTTAGGCCTATATTTGACCTGCGTATTCTTTCTCGCTAAGTTGGAAGTCCGCTGGAAGCTTTCTGGACGGGCAAACGTCTCGTCATATTTATGCAGTAATTTAAGACTCCCTCTTAAAACAAGTCATTTACCACTTGTGAGCACCATCACGAGAGGCCATTGACGGAGGGCGGAAAAGCAGATCGGCGATATTCAGCTTGCTGATTGGACTTCTGCCTGACGTTGAGAAGCCCGCTCGTGAGTCGGTTGTGAGAGTCACGCAGAGCCTGGGGAGGTTCACTGATATGTTGTACGATAAATCCCAAGAGCGGGACAACTGTGGTTTCGGCCTGATCGCCCACATAGAAGGCGAACCTAGCCATAAGGTCGTGCGTACCGCTATTCACGCACTGGCCCGCATGCAGCACCGTGGCGCAATCCTTGCTGACGGCAAGACTGGCGACGGTTGCGGCCTGTTATTACAAAAGCCCGACCGCTTTTTCCGCATGGTGGCGGAAGAGCGCAGCTGGCGCTTAGCCAAGAACTACGCCGTTGGCATGATGTTCCTCAGCCAGAACGAAGAGGAAGCCCGTGCCAGCCGCCGCATTGTAGAAGAAGAGCTGCAGAACGAAACGCTGTCGGTTGTTGGCTGGCGTGAAGTGCCGACCAACCCGGACGTTTTGGGTGAAATCGCCCTCTCCTCCCTGCCGCGTATTGAACAGATTTTCGTTAACGCCCCGGCCGGTTGGCGTCCACGCGATATGGAACGCCGCCTGTTTATCGCGCGTCGCCGTATCGAGAAGCGCGTCCAGGACGACAGCTTCTATGTTTGCAGCTTTTCGAATCTGGTGACGATCTATAAAGGCCTGTGCATGCCTGCGGATCTGCCCCGTTTCTATCTTGATTTGGCGGACCTGCGTCTGGAGTCGGCCATCTGCCTGTTCCACCAGCGTTTTTCCACCAATACCGTACCGCGCTGGCCGCTGGCGCAGCCGTTCCGCTATCTGGCGCACAACGGCGAAATCAACACCATCACCGGCAACCGCCAATGGGCCCGCGCCCGTACTTATAAATTCCAGACGCCGCTGATCCCGGATCTGCAAACGGCAGCGCCGTTCGTTAACGAAACCGGTTCCGACTCCAGCTCGCTGGATAACATGCTGGAGCTGTTGCTGGCTGGCGGTATGGATTTGATCCGCGCCATGCGCCTGCTGGTTCCGCCGGCCTGGCAGAACAACCCAGATATGGACACCGATCTGCGCGCCTTCTTCGATTTCAACTCGATGCACATGGAGCCGTGGGACGGCCCTGCGGGTATTGTGATGTCCGATGGCCGCTACGCCGCCTGTAACCTGGACCGTAACGGTCTGCGTCCGGCACGCTACGTCATCACCAAAGACAAGCTGATTACCTGTGCCTCTGAAGTCGGCATCTGGGATTACCAGCCGGATGAAGTGGTAGAGAAAGGCCGCGTGGGCCCTGGCGAGCTGATGGTGATCGATACCCGCAGCGGCAAGATCCTGCACTCTGCCGAAACCGACGACGATCTCAAAAGCCGCCACCCGTATAAGGAGTGGATGGAAAAGAACGTCAAGCGGCTGGTGCCGTTCGAAGACCTGCCGGCCGATCAGGTCGGCAGTCGTGAGCTCGACGACTCGCAGCTCGAGACTTACCAGAAACAGTTCGGCTACAGCAGCGAAGAACTGGATCAGGTGATCCGTGTGCTGGGCGAGATTGGCCAGGAAGCTACCGGCTCAATGGGTGACGATACCCCTTTTGCCGTGCTGTCCAGCCGCCCACGCATCATCTATGACTATTTCCGTCAGCAGTTCGCTCAGGTGACCAACCCGCCTATCGATCCGCTGCGCGAAGCGCACGTCATGTCGCTGGCCACCAGTATCGGCCGTGAAATGAACGTGTTTTGCGAGGCCGAAGGCCAGGCACACCGTTTAAGCTTTAAATCGCCGATCCTGCTGTACTCCGATTTCAAACAGCTCACTACGCTGGAAGGCGAATACTATCGGGCCGACACGCTCGATCTGACCTTTGATCCGGCGGAGCAGGATCTGGAACAGACCATCCGTTCGCTGTGCGACGAAGCGGAACGTAAAGTTCGCGACGGTGCCGTGCTGCTGGTGCTGTCAGACCGTGCCATCACCCCCCAACGCCTGCCGGTGCCTGCACCAATGGCCGTCGGTGCGATCCAGACCCGTCTGGTCGAGAAAAGCCTGCGCTGCGATGCCAACATCATTGTTGAAACCGCCAGTGCCCGCGATCCGCACCATTTCGCCGTACTGTTAGGCTTTGGTGCGACGGCGGTCTACCCTTACCTGGCTTACGAAACGCTGGCCAAGTTGGTAGATACCCAGGCAATCGACAAGAAATACCGTGAAGTGATGCTGAACTACCGTAACGGCATCAATAAAGGCTTGTACAAGATCATGTCCAAAATGGGCATATCTACTATCGCCTCTTACCGCTGCGCCAAACTGTTCGAGGCCGTCGGCCTGCACCGCGATCTGTCCGATTTGTGTTTCCAGGGCGTGGTCAGCCGCATCGGCGGTGCCAGCTTCAGCGACATCCAACAGGATCTGCAGAACCTGTCCAAGCGTGCGTGGTTGAAACGTAAACCGCTGGAACAGGGCGGCCTGCTGAAGTTCGTCCACGACGGCGAGTACCATGCGTACAACCCTGACGTGGTGAGCACGTTGCAAACGGCAGTGCACAGCGGCAAGTACAGCGACTATCAGACTTATGCCAAGCTGGTGAACGAGCGTCCGGTGGCCATGCTGCGCGACCTGTTGGCCATCACGCCGAAGGGCACGCCAATTCCGGTTGATCAGGTTGAACCTGCCGAGTCGCTGTTCAAACGTTTCGATACCGCGGCGATGTCCATCGGTGCCCTGAGCCCTGAAGCGCACGAGTCCTTGGCCATTGCCATGAACAGCCTCGGCGGTTTCTCCAACTCCGGCGAAGGTGGTGAAGATCCGGCCCGCTACGGCACCAATAAGGTGTCGCGCATCAAGCAGGTGGCATCCGGCCGTTTCGGCGTGACGCCGGCTTATCTGGTGAATGCCGATGTGATCCAAATTAAAGTGGCGCAAGGAGCCAAGCCGGGTGAAGGTGGCCAGTTGCCGGGGGATAAGGTCACCCCTTATATCGCCAAGCTGCGTTATTCGGTACCGGGCGTGACGCTGATCTCGCCGCCACCGCACCACGACATCTACTCGATTGAAGATCTGGCACAGCTGATCTTCGACCTGAAACAGGTCAACCCGAAGGCCATGATTTCGGTGAAGCTGGTTTCCGAACCGGGCGTGGGCACCATCGCGACCGGCGTGGCAAAAGCCTATGCGGATCTGATCACCATTGCCGGCTACGACGGCGGTACCGGCGCCAGCCCACTTTCTTCGGTGAAATATGCCGGCTGCCCGTGGGAATTGGGGTTGGTAGAAACCCAGCAAGCGCTGGTGGCCAACGGCCTGCGCCATAAAATCCGCCTGCAGGTGGACGGTGGCCTGAAAACCGGCGTGGATATCGTTAAAGCGGCAATTCTGGGTGCGGAAAGCTTCGGCTTCGGCACCGGTCCTATGGTGGCGCTGGGTTGTAAGTACCTGCGTATCTGCCACCTGAACAACTGCGCAACCGGCGTGGCAACTCAGGATGAAAAACTGCGCCGCGATCATTACCACGGCCTGCCGGAACGCGTGACCAATTACTTCCAGTTTATCGCGCGCGAAACCCGCGAGATCATGGCGCAATTAGGGGTCAGCCAACTGGTGGATCTGATTGGTCGTACCGATTTCCTTACCGAGCTGGACGGTATCTCCGCCAAGCAGAACAAGCTGGATCTGTCGCCGTTGCTGAAAACCGCCACGCCGCATCCGGGCAACGCGCTGCATTGCACCGAAAGCAGTAACCCACCGTTCGACCAAGGGTTGATGAACAAGGATCTGCTGGCGCAGGCGGAACCGCATATTGAAGCGAAAAGCAGCAAAACCTTCTACTTCGATATCCGCAACACCGACCGCTCTGTCGGCGCTACCCTGTCCGGAGCCATCGCTACCGTGCACGGCGACCAGGGCATGGCGGCCGATCCGATCAAGGCCTACTTCTCCGGTACCGCCGGCCAGAGCTTCGGCGTATGGAATGCGGGCGGCGTAGAACTGACCCTGACCGGCGACGCCAACGACTACGTCGGCAAAGGCATGGCCGGCGGCCGTATCGCCGTGCGTCCACCGATTGGCTCCGCGTTCCGCAGTCATGAAGCCAGCATCATCGGCAACACCTGCCTGTACGGCGCTACCGGCGGCAAGCTGTTCGCTGCGGGCCGTGCGGGTGAGCGCTTCGCCGTACGCAACTCCGGTGCCATCACCGTGGTAGAAGGCATCGGCGACAACGGTTGTGAATACATGACCGGCGGCATCGTCTGCGTGTTGGGCAAAACCGGCATCAACTTTGGTGCGGGCATGACCGGCGGCTTCGCCTACGTGTTGGATGAAGACGGCGAGTTCCGTAAACGTGTGAACCCAGAACTGGTGGAAGTGTTGGATGTCGACCAACTGGCAATTCATGAAGAGCACCTGCGCGGATTGATTACCGAGCACGTGCAGGCGACCGGTTCTTCGCGTGCGGAAGAGATCCTGGCCAACTGGCCGGAATGGGCACCGAAGTTTGCTCTGGTCAAGCCGAAGTCCAGTGATGTCAAAGCATTGTTGGGTCACCGTAGTCGTTCCGCAGCCGAGCTGCGGGTTCAGGCGCAGTAAGAGGTCATTAAATGAGTCAGAATGTTTATCAATTTATCGACCTGCAGCGCGTTGATCCGCCAAAGAAACCGCTGAAGATCCGTAAAATTGAGTTTGTAGAGATTTACGAGCCGTTTTCGGAAACTCAGGCGAAAGCGCAGGCGGACCGCTGCCTGTCTTGCGGTAACCCTTATTGCGAATGGAAATGCCCGGTTCATAACTACATTCCGAACTGGCTGAAGCTGGCGAATGAAGGCCGCATCATGGAGGCGGCGGATCTGGCGCACCAGACCAACAGCCTGCCGGAAGTCTGCGGCCGCGTTTGCCCACAGGATCGCCTGTGTGAAGGCTCTTGTACCCTCAACGATGAGTTCGGTGCGGTGACCATCGGTAATATCGAGCGCTATATCAGCGATAAAGCGATCGAAATGGGCTGGAAACCGGACATGTCCCATGTGCTGCCTACCGGCAAACGGGTGGCGGTCATCGGTGCCGGTCCTGCCGGCTTGGCCTGTGCCGATGTGCTGACCCGTAACGGTGTGAAAGCGGTGGTTTACGATCGCCATCCCGAGATCGGTGGCCTGCTGACCTTCGGCATTCCGGCCTTCAAGCTGGAAAAAGAAGTGATGGTGAAGCGCCGTGGCATCTTCAGCGAGATGGGCATTGAATTCCAGCTCAACACTGAAGTGGGCAAAGACATCGCCATGGAAACGCTGCTGAGTGAGTTTGACGCGGTGTTCCTTGGTGTCGGTACCTATCAGTCGATGCGCGGTGGCCTGGAGAATGAAGACGCGCCGGGGGTCTACGACGCATTGCCGTTCCTGATTGCCAACACCAAGCAGCTGATGGGTTATCAAGCCGAGCAGCATGAGCCGTATGTCAGCATGGAAGGCAAGCGCGTCGTGGTGCTGGGCGGCGGTGATACCGCGATGGACTGCGTACGCACCTCTATCCGCCAGGGCGCCACCGAGGTTATCTGCGCCTACCGTCGTGATGAAGCCAACATGCCAGGCTCCAAGCGCGAAGTGAAAAACGCGCGTGAGGAAGGGGTTGATTTCAAATTCAACCTGCAGCCGCTGAGCATCGAACTGAACAGCGCCGGCCGCGTCGCCGGTGTGAAAATGGTTCGTACCCAACTGGGTGCGCCAGACGCCAATGGTCGTCAGGTTGCAGAACAGGTGCCAGGCTCCGAGCACGTCATCGATGCCGATGCTGTGGTCATGGCGTTTGGTTTCCGTCCGCACCAGATGGACTGGCTGGCTGCCCACGACGTCGAACTCGACAAGCAAGGCCGCATCGTGGCACCGGAGAGCACGGATAATGCCTTCCAAACCAGCAACCCGAAAATCTTCGCCGGTGGCGATGCGGTTCGCGGTTCTGACCTGGTGGTCACGGCGATTGCCGAGGGGCGTAAAGCCGCCGATGGCATCATGAGCTATCTGGAAGTGTAATCTTCCGCTGACCTCCCCCCAAGGGCCCGCAGCCAAAACTGCCGGGCCTTTGTTTTTTCACTGCTGCCCACACGCTTTGTAACACCCCCTTTAACCCAACGCGCTATAGTATTGAGTTAGCATCACTCAGGGGCGCTGCTGCGTCTGATATCTTGATAAGGATAGCTAACCATGAAATTCTCCTTTCCCTTACTGACCGGCGCACTGCTGGTTGTCAGCTTCAATTCACTGGCCATGTCGCTCGACTCTCAGGAAGTGGGTTACAACATTGAGGCACGCGGTGCGGCGTCGGTGGTCGCTCAATTGGCTAAAGCAGGCCAGCTTGCCGCGGTAGAAAAAAATATCAAACTGGGCGACGATAACTGGATCGCGTTGGCCCCTAAACTGGCCAACGGCGGCAATGCCTCCTTTACCGCCGGCGTGAAGTCAGCCCTGTCTTCCGCGTTGGTCTATAACCCCGCGGCGGTGCTGCATGCTCTCGACAAAGGCAACAACTTACCGATCAACGATATCTGTACCGCGCCGCCGGAAGTGCAAGGCGATACCGCTATCACCACGTTCAAGCAGCGCGCCACCCATGCACTCACCACCGTGCGTATCGGCGACCTCAGTGCACCACGTGACGCCTGTATCGCCTCATTGAAAAGCTAAGCCAAGCTGGATCGCAGGCAATAAAAAAGGTCGCCGAAGCGACCTTTCATGCTCACTACCGCGGGGTTATTTCACCACGCGCAGTGCCGGGCGGCCACCACGTGGCGGCGGAGGCGGTTCATCGTCCGAATCGTTATCTTCACTCAGATCCGGCCGATCGCCATCAATCACCGACATCAGGCTTTCCGATGGGATCGTCTCATTGTCCAGGCCTTCAAACGTGCCTTCCACTTCATAAGCGGCTTCCGGTTCAAACATGGTACCTGCACCGTTCTCACGCGCATAGATCGCCAGCACGGCTGCCATTGGCACGGAAACCTGACGCGGCACACCGCCGAAACGTGCGTTGAAATGCACTTCGTCGTTGCCCAGTTCCAAATTGCCCACCGCACGCGGCGCAATGTTCAGAACAATCTGTCCATCGCGGGCGAATTCCATCGGCACTTGCACATCAGGACGCGTCACATCTACCACCAGGTGCGGTGTTAGCTGATTGTCCAGCAACCAGTCGTAGAACGCCCGCAGCAAGTACGGACGGCGTGGGGTCATCTGAGACATATCCATGACGCTTAGCCCCGAGTCTGCAGGCGCATTTCGCGCTCGGCTTCGGTCAGGGAGGCCAGGAAGGCATCGCGTTCGAACACGCGAGTCATGTAGCCTTTCAGCTCTTTGGAGCCAGCACCGCTCAGTTCAATGCCTAACTGCGGCAAACGCCACAGCAGCGGCGCCAGGTAGCAATCCACCAGGCTGAACTCTTCGCTCATGAAATACGGCGTCTGGCCAAAGATAGGGGCAATCGCCAGCAGCTCTTCGCGCAGTTGCCGGCGAGCTGATTCAGCTTCCTGGCCGTTGCTCTGCTCGATTTTGTACATCAGCGAATACCAGTTTTTCTCGATACGCAGCATCATCAGGCGGCTCTCGCCACGCGCGACCGGATAAACCGGCATCAACGGCGGGTGCGGGAAGCGCTCATCAAGGTATTCCATGATGATACGGGATTCATACAGGGTCAGTTCGCGATCGACCAGCGTAGGCACCGTCTGGTACGGATTGAGGTCAATCAGATCCTGCGGCAGGTTATCCAACTCAACCTGCTCAATCTCGACGCTGACACCTTTCTCCGCCAGTACGATACGTACTTGATGGCTAAAAATGTCGGTCGGGCCAGAGAACAGCGTCATTACCGAACGTTTGTTGGCAGCGACAGCCATGAAAACCTCCAAGTTATCTAGAAAATACTGCGAATAGCCCACTGACAGGCTGCTATCCTGAATGATCTTGACCGCAGGCCAGCAACTCGCAGCTAAACCTTAGGTCATAAAACCGGCCTCGGAGGTAAACTGATAACTGCTGCATGGCGAACAGGCGCAAAAGTGGATGATAGTTTACCAGATTTTGCTTGTTTTGTGGGGGCTGTGCGGCGAATTCGTATTGAATTGTCTGATATACCAAAGATTTTAGTAGCAGCAACGTGATTTTCAGGCATAAAAAAACCCGGTGAAGCACCGGGTTTTTGGCGTAAATTCCACTGCCGTAGCAGTAAAAAATTAACGCTTGGAGAACTGCGGACGGCGACGTGCTTTACGCAGACCGACTTTCTTACGTTCAACCTGACGGGCGTCACGAGTGACGAAGCCAGCTTTACGCAATTCTGCACGCAGAGTCTCGTCGTACTCCATCAGTGCACGGGTGATACCGTGACGGATAGCACCAGCTTGACCAGAGATACCACCACCTTTAACGGTGATGTACAGGTCAAATTTACCAACCATGTCAGTCAGTTCCAGCGGTTGACGAACTACCATGCGGGCAGTTTCGCGACCGAAGTACTGTTCCAGGCTGCGCTGGTTAATTACGATGTTACCACTGCCCGGCTTGATGAAAACGCGAGCGGCGGAGCTTTTGCGGCGACCAGTGCCGTAGTATTGATTTTCAGCCATTGCCTATAATCCCGATTAGATGTCAAGAACTTGCGGTTGCTGTGCCGCATGAGTGTGCTCGTTGCCCGCGTAAACTTTCAGTTTACGGAACATTGCACGACCCAACGGACCCTTTGGCAGCATGCCTTTAACCGCGATTTCAATCACGCGCTCAGGACGGCGGGCAATCATCTCTTCAAAGGTCGCTTGCTTGATACCACCGATGTGGCCGGTGTGGTGGTAATACACCTTGTCTGTACGCTTGTTGCCGGTTACAGCAACTTTTTCTGCGTTCAGAACGATGATGTAGTCACCGGTATCAACGTGCGGGGTGTATTCCGCTTTATGCTTGCCGCGCAGACGACGAGCCAGTTCAGTAGCGAGACGGCCTAAAGTTTTACCATCTGCATCAACAACGTACCAGTCGCGTTGAACGCTCTCTGGTTTAGCTGTAAAAGTTTTCATTAGAAAGCTTACCCAATAATTAGTTACACGTTGGTGAACACCCAAACGCTCGAAAACAGTTGAGGCTCACACGACCATACAAGTCCAGCAAACCTACCCCTTCGAATAGCCATTGCCGGCACTATAAAGTTTTTGGGAAAAAAAACTTTGTTGTAACGTGGGGTCGCAAGATTATAGAGAAGTAGCTCACAAAGATCGAACGCTTTTTGAATGGAAACGCAATTAATCGCCAGCAGCGGAAAATCGGGGCGCCAGCAGTAGCGCCCCCGGGCAATCACGGCAGATGCGGCAACTTGAGATACTCCTCGCTTTGCATCTCCTGCAGGCGTGACAGGCAGCGCTGGTACTCGAACTTCAGCCGCTCGCCCTGGTAAATCTCGAACATCGAGGCTTCGGCGGCGATCACCAACTTAACGTGGCGCTCGTAAAATTCGTCCACCAACGCCAGGAAGCGGCGTGCGGTATTTTCCTTTAGCGGCCCCATCACGCGCACATTATACAGGATAACGCTGTGGTAGAGGCGCGATAAGGCGATGTAATCAAGCTGGCTGCGTGCTTCCTCGCACAAGGTGTGAAAATCTACGGCCAGCACGCCGTCTACCGCGTGAATAACCTGCAGCGGCCGGTGATTGATCTGCAATACCGGTGCCGCTTCGCCTTTCTTGCCGGCCAGTTTCACGAACATCTGGTCCATGGCCTGTCGGGTTTGTTCATCCAGCGGCGTCAGATACAGGTGCGCCTGAGTCAGGGTGCGCAGACGATAATCAATGCCGGCGTCAACGTTCATCACATCGCAATATTCGTTAATCAAATCGATCGCCGGCAGGAAGCGCGCGCGCTGCAGACCGTTGCGATACAAATCGTCCGGCGGAATATTGGAGGTAGCGACCAGCGTGATGCCACGGGCAAACAGCGCCTGTAACAGCGTCGCCAGCAGCATGGCGTCGGTGATGTCTGAAACAAAGAACTCGTCGAAACACAGCACATCGGTTTGCGCCTTGAACCCATCAGCGATGATTTCCAGTGGGTTTTCCTGCCCCTGTAATTCGGTCAGCTCTTCGTGCACCCGCAGCATGAATCGGTGGAAATGCAGCCGTAGCTTGCGCTCACCCGGCAGGCTGTGGAAGAACATATCCATCAGCCAGGTTTTGCCACGCCCGACCCCGCCCCACATATATAAGCCCTGTACCGGGCGCTGTTTTGCCGTTTCGCTGCTTTTACCCAGCAGACGGCTCAGCTTGCCGCGCAGACCGCCGACCGGGGCACTGGCAACCGGTATTTGCTGCAAGGCCTGATAAATATGATCCAGCTGAGTCACGGCCTGGCGTTGAACCTCATCGGCCTGGTATTCCCCCGCAGCAAGCAGCCGCTGGTAGCGTGATAACGGTGATTGTGCCTGCATCTGTTCGATGTTCCCTAAGAACGCTTAGAAATTATTTAGCCCATTTTCGCGACATATTACGGCCGGTTAGCCCTCATATCGCCACAAATGCCCACTCTGAGCGGCGCTGAAAACCCTGCAAAAATCAGGTCAAAGCTCATCAGGATTCCACTCGGACAAGGTTAACGGTTATAGTGGATATTATTAAGTGAAAAATCCCTGCGGAACAACGAAGTCAAAATAGGAGTCATCATGACCTGGGAGTATGCGCTGATTGGTTTGGTGGTCGGTATCGTCATTGGTGCGGTAGCGATGCGTTTTGGTAACCGTAAATTACGTCAACAACAAGTTTTGCAGAACGAGTTGGATAAGAGCAAAACCGAGCTGGAAGAGTATCGTCAGGAGTTGGTCGGTCACTTTGCCCGCAGCGCCGAGCTGCTGGACAACATGGCACGCGATTATCGCCAGTTGTATCAGCATATGGCGAAAAGCTCCAACAACCTGCTGCCGGATCTGCCGATGCAGGAAAATCCGTTCCGCTATCGCCTGACCGAAGCCGAAGCGGATAACGACCAGGCGCCGGTAGAAATGCCGCGCGACTACTCCGAAGGTGCATCAGGCCTGCTGCGTGGCGAACGTCCACGTCGCGACTAAAAGCCGTTCTTCGCCCGTGGGCCAGCCCCACGGGTTTTTGATCCCCCTCATACTTATTCCCCTGCACTGAGCTATCCTTAACGCTGACGATTGAGTGAACTTTTCACGCAAATTCACGGTCTTACCCTTCACTATGGTATTGCTGCTGCTTTATCATCACTATTCCACCGGCAGGTATTGAGAGAGCTATTATCAATGAAGAAAAAGTCGTTAATTCTTAGTGCATTGGCAATGAGTATTGGCCTCACACTGACCTCCGTACCGGCTGCCACCGCCGCGATGCCCGTCGCCGTTCAGGGGCAGCCGCTGCCAAGCCTGGCGCCGATGCTGGAGAAGGTCTTGCCCGCAGTGGTCAGCGTGCATGTTGAAGGAACCCAGGTACAGCGCCAGCAAGTTCCGGAGGAGTTCAGACGCTTCTTTGGCCCAGGCGGCCCTGGGCAACAACAAAGCTCACGCCCGTTTGAAGGCTTGGGTTCCGGCGTCATCATCGACGCCGCCAAGGGTTATGTGCTGACCAACAACCACGTGATCAACAATGCCGACAAAATCAGCGTGCAGTTGAACGATGGCCGTGAAGTAGATGCCAAGCTGGTAGGCCGTGACGAACAGTCCGATATCGCCCTGCTGCAGCTCAACGACGTGAAAAACCTGACCGCTATCAAAATAGCGGACTCCGATAAACTGCGGGTCGGCGATTTCGCCGTGGCCGTCGGCAACCCGTTTGGCCTGGGCCAAACCGCCACTTCCGGCATCATTTCCGCCTTGGGCCGCAGCGGCCTGAACCTGGAAGGGTTGGAAAACTTTATTCAGACCGATGCGTCCATCAACCGCGGTAACTCCGGTGGCGCACTGGTTAACCTCAATGGTGAGCTGATCGGCATCAACACCGCCATTTTGGCGCCAAGCGGCGGCAACGTCGGTATCGGTTTTGCCATTCCGAGCAACATGGCGCAGAACCTCAGCCAGCAGTTGATAGAATTTGGCGAAGTGAAACGCGGGCTGCTGGGCATTAAAGGCAGTGAAATGACGGCTGATATGGCCAAAGCCTTTAATACCGACGCGCAACGCGGGGCATTCGTCAGTGAGGTGCTACCGAAATCCGCCGCGGCCAAGGCGGGTATCAAGGCCGGCGACATCCTGGTTTCGGTCGACGGCAAGCCCGTCAGCAGTTTCGCCGAACTGCGCGCCAAGGTCGGTACCACCGCACCGGGGAAAACCATCAAGGTCGGCCTGCTGCGCGACGGCAAACCGCAGGAAGTTTCCGTTACGCTGGATAACAGCGAAAGCGCCTCAACCAATGCCGAAACGCTTTCCCCAGCCCTGCAGGGGGTTTCACTCAGCAACGGGGCAATCCCAAGCGGTGAAAAAGGCGTGAAGATCGACAAAGTGGATAAAGGCTCTGCGGCTGCACAAATCGGGCTGCAGAAAGACGATGTGATCATTGGCGTCAACCGCCAGCGAATTGAGAACATCACGGCGTTGCGCAAGGTGCTTGAGGCCAAACCACCGGTCATGGCGCTGAACATCGTGCGCGGCGGCGAAACCATTTATCTGCTGCTGCGCTGATCGTATATTTGTTTAAAAACCGGGCGCGGTGACATACTGCGCCCGGTATTCTCATGTTATCCTCCCGGTATCTTTCATCTCACGTACTAAAACTCCATGTTTGCTAAGCTCTTGCGCTCCGTCGTTATTGGTCTAATCGTTGCCGGCCTGCTGCTGGTTGCTTTGCCCGTGCTACGTTCTTCCAATGCTTTGTTCGCAGAAAAACATGATAATACCCGTGATGAAACGCCCGTCAGTTACAACAAGGCGGTGCGACGTGCCGCGCCTGCCGTAGTCAATATCTACAACCGCAACATGAACGGCACCGCCAACGTGCTGTCGCTGGGTTCTGGCGTGATCATGAATGAACGCGGCTATATCCTGACCAATCGACACGTGATCAAGGATGCGCAACAAATTACCGTGGTCGTGCAGGACGGTCGCCGCTATGAGGCGCTGCTGGTCGGCTCAGACAGCCTGACCGATCTGGCGGTGCTGAAAATAGATCAGGGCAACCTGCCGGTGATCCCGATTAATAACGCGCGCACCGCGCACGTGGGTGACGTCGTGCTGGCGATTGGCAACCCTTATAACCTCGGCCAGACCGTGACTCAGGGGATCCTCAGCGCCACAGGCCGTATCAGTATGAGCACCACCGGGCGCCAGACCTTCCTGCAGACCGATGCCTCGATTAACCGCGGCAACTCGGGCGGTGCTTTGGTCAACTCCCTGGGCGAGTTAATCGGCATCAATACCCTGACCTACGATAAAATCACCGACGGTGAAACGCCGGAAGGCCTGGGCTTCGCCATTCCCATCGAACTGGCCACCAAGATTATGGACAAGCTGATCCGCGACGGCCGCGTCATTCGGGGTTATTTTGGTATTCAGGGCAAAGAGATTATTCCGCTGCGCTCGTCCAATTCCGGTATCGATCGCCTGCAGGGCATTATCGTGACTGAAATTACTCAGGGCGGGCCGGCAGGCAACGCCGGTTTCCATATTAACGACGTGATCATTAACGTGGACAACAAGCCTGCGATATCGGTGTTGGAGACCATGGATCAGGTGGCCGAGATACGCCCGGGTACGGAAATTCCGGTGGTGGTCCTGCGCGAAGGCAAACGCATCACGCTGAAGATGACCGTGGGTGAATTCCCGGAAGACAATAATTAAAAAGGCCCGGCAATGCCGAGCCCTCAATACTGCATTGACTACGCCGGAGCCAGGCCCCGGCGTCAGACAAATTACTCGCCTTTCACACGCTCGATATTAGCACCCAGCGCGCGCAGCTTGTCTTCAATACGCTCATAACCACGGTCGATGTGATAGATACGATCGACCACGGTCACGCCGTCGGCGATGCAACCGGCCAATACCAGGCTGGCAGAAGCACGCAGATCGGTCGCCATCACCTGAGCACCCGACAGTTGCTCAACGCCGTGGCAAATCACGGTGTTGCTCTCGATCTCAGCGTGTGCGCCCATGCGGATCAGCTCAGGCACATGCATGAAGCGGTTTTCAAAGATGGTTTCGGTGATCACGCCGGTGCCTTCCGCAACCAGGTTCAGCAGGCTGAACTGAGCCTGCATATCGGTCGGGAACCCCGGGTGTGGCGCAGTACGCACGGTCACCGCTTTAGGGCGTTTGCCATGCATATCCAGGCTGATCCAGTCTTCGCCCACTTCGATATCCGCACCGGCTTCGCGCAGCTTGGCCAACACGGCATCCAGCGTATCAGGACGGGTGTCGCGACACATCACCTTGCCGCCGGAAACGGCTGCAGCAATCAGGAAAGTGCCGGTCTCGATGCGATCCGGCAGAACGCGGTAAACGCCGCCGCCCAGACGTTCAACGCCCTCGATGGTAATGCGGTCACTGCCGGCACCGGTGATTTTTGCGCCCAGCGTGTTGAGGAAGTTGGCGGTATCGACAATTTCCGGTTCGCGCGCCGCATTCTCAATCACGGTGGTACCGGTCGCCAGGGTGGCAGCACTCATGATGGTCACGGTAGCGCCCACGCTGACCTTGTCCATAACGATGTGCGCGCCCTTCAGGCGGCCATCGACGGAAGCTTTAACATAGCCTTCTTCCAGTTTGATCTCTGCACCGAGCTGTTCCAGACCTGTAATGTGCAGATCGACCGGACGCGCACCGATGGCGCAGCCGCCCGGCAGAGAAACCTGACCACGACCGAAACGGGCAACCAACGGCCCCAACGCCCAGATAGAGGCGCGCATGGTTTTCACCAGATCGTAGGGCGCACAGAACTCGTTCACGCCGCTGGCGTCAACGAATACGGAGCCGTTGCGTTCAATCTTGGTGCCTAATTGGCTGAGTAGCTTAATGGTGGTGTCGATGTCCTTCAGCTTCGGGACATTCTGCAACTCGACCGGCTCTTCCGCTAACAATGCGGCGAACAGGATCGGCAGGGCGGCGTTTTTAGCCCCGGAAATAGCCACTTCACCGCTGAGGCGGGTCCGGCCCTGCACACGAAATTTATCCATTTGACTACTCTCTGTTATCTAAACTGACGCTGCCCGCCCCGCTGGGCAAACAGCCTTAAAATCCGTTGAGTTTGCGATCTCGCTGCCACTCTTCAGGGGTGTACGCCTTAATCGACAAGGCGTGAATACGGTTGTCCGCAATGTATTCCATCAGCGGCGCATAGACCGTCTGTTGTTTCTTGACGCGGCTCATGGCGGCAAACAGCTCACCGACCACGATCACCTGAAAATGGCTGCCGTCGCCGGTAACATGTGCTTCTTCCAGTGCCAATGCGCGCATCAGCACATCTTTAATCTCGCTATTTTCCATAGTATCCAGTTCTGTATCAAAAGGATCATAATCAGCCTGATATCTTAGTGGAATACGACGTTTTCTTAAACTAAAGAAAAAGCCCCTGTTGTACAGGGGCTTTCTGGGGAGAAAACGTCTTCATCCAGTCGAAAATCGGGCTAACCAGCGGTATCGACAGGCATTATTGCTTGCAGATTGTACAATGCGATCAGCGTTTTCAGGCGATCGCCGGCGCCAGAAATTTTTAACTCCACGCCATGTTGGCGCTGCTGTTCGCGCAGATGCACCAGCAGTGCCAGCCCGGACGAGTCCACCCGCTGCAGTTGAGTCACGTCGATAGCGGTTTTATCCGCCAGCAACGTTTCCCGCTGTTCCCACAGCGGCAGCAGCGTTTCCCGATCCAGTGCACCGCGCAGGATCAGGGTCTGTTGCTGCGATTCAAAGCTGAGTGCCGCTGACATCAGTTTTTCTGATCCAGCGTAATCGGCTGAGCCGCCGCCGCTTGCAGTTGCTTGGTCAGGCCGTCGATCCCCTGGGTACGCAGCGTAGAAGCCCACTCGTTCTGCTTGGTGGTAATCATGCTGACGCCTTCGGCGATCATGTCATAGGCCTGCCAGTGACCGGTTTTGGTGTTTTTGCGCCACTGGAAGTCCAGACGCACCGGCGGACGACCGCCGTTGTCGATGATGGTCACGCGGATCGCCACAATGCTGGCGTCGCCCAGCGGCTTCTCGGGTTCAATCTGATAAGTTTGGCCGTGGTACATCGCCAGCGCCTGGCCGTAAGCCTGTTCCAGATAGGACTGGAATGCGGTGAAGTAGGCTTCACGCTGCGCCGGCGTCGCTTCTTTGTAAAAACGGCCCAGCACCAGCGCACCGGCATATTTGACCTGCACAAACGGCATCAGCTCCTGATGCACCACGGAACGCAGGTAGTTCGGGTCCTGCTTGATCTTCGGCTGCTCGGTTTTCAGACGGGTGAAGGTCTTCTCAGCCGCGTCTTGCATCAGGCTGTAAGGATTGGTCTGATCGACCGCATTCGCCAGCGGTGCGACCACCAGCAGGGCAACCATAAGTAAACGTTTAAACATGCAGGTTTCCTCTCTTAATGAATAGGGGCAGCGGCTTGCGGGGCAGCGCCGGCAGCCGGCTGAGCAGCCGCGTCTCCCGTTTTGGCTGCATCATCCTGACCGCCGCTCTTATACAGGAACTGGCCGATCAGATCTTCCAGAACCATGGCTGATTTGGTGTCCTGAATAGTACCGCCGTCTTTCAAAATGGCCGTGCCCATGTCCGGATCTTCAAAACCGACGTTCAGCGCCAGATATTGCTCCCCCAGCAGGCCGGAGGTGCGGATAGCCAGCGAGCTGGTGTCCGGGATCTGGTCGTATTTATCCTGGATATCCAGGGCTACGCGCGGCGTATAGGTTTTAGGATCGAGCGTGATATCAGCCACTCGGCCAATCATCACACCGCCGATTTTCACCGGAGAACGCGCTTTCAGACCGCCGATGTTATCGAAGGTCGCATAGATGCGGTATGTCGGCTCGTTACCGATCGACTTAATGTTCGCCACTTGCAGGCACAGAAACACGATGGCGCACAGCGCAATCAGCATAAATGCCCCAACCCAGATTTCACTCTTCTTCGTTTGCATCGAATCAATTCCCAAACATCAGTGCTGTCAGCACGAAATCCAATCCCAACACCGCCAGTGACGAATGTACCACGGTACGGGTCGTTGCCCGGCTTATCCCTTCAGAGGTCGGTACGGCATCATACCCGTTGAAGATGGCAATCCAGGTCACGGTGATGGCAAATACCACGCTCTTGATCAGGCAATTGAGCAGGTCTTTTTTCCACTCAACGGCGCCCTGCATGGCCGACCAGAAGAAGCCGCTGTCAATGCCCTTCCAGTCTACGCCAACCACCGAGCCGCCCCAGATGCCGATAGCGACAAAAATCATCGTCAGCAATGGCATGCTGATC
Source organism: Serratia sp. OS31 (assembly GCF_014164835.1). Taxonomy (NCBI): domain Bacteria; kingdom Pseudomonadati; phylum Pseudomonadota; class Gammaproteobacteria; order Enterobacterales; family Yersiniaceae; genus Serratia; species Serratia sp. OS31. Next base: position 120,346 of record NZ_JACJFQ010000006.1, read on the forward strand.
AAACCGGCCCAGAAGCGCGGCGCAACGATACGCCGCAGCGGATCGACGGCCATCATTTCCAGACTGGAGATTTGTTCCGTTGCCTTCATCAGGCCAATTTCGGCCGTCAATGCAGAGCCGGCACGTCCGGCAAACAGCAGCGCGGTGACCACCGGGCCCAGTTCACGCAGCAGCGATAACGCCACCATCATGCCCAGGCTGGCTTCGGCGCTGTAAGTGGTGAGCACCAGATAGCCCTGCAACCCCAGCACCATACCGATAAACAACCCGGAAACCACGATGATCAGCAGCGACTGCACGCCAACGCTGTGCAACTGCTTGAGCAACAGTGGCCACTGCCTGCGCGGCTCAGGCCGCCCGACCAGCGCGTTGAACAGCATCAACCCGGCGCGCCCAAAGCTGGCGCTGGTGTTGATGCCACGGCGTCCTAACGACGCTAACGCCCGTAATAACATCAGCTTATTTACTCCCTAAACCTAACAGCTCGGCCTGGTAATCGCCGGCCGGATAACGGAAGGGTACCGGCCCATCGGCAATACCATCCAGGAACTGGCGCACGCGTGCATCAGGATTGTTCTGTAATTGCTGCGCCGTGCCTTCGGCTATCACCCGATGATCGGCCACAATGTAAGCGTAGTCGGCGATGCTCAGCACTTCCGGCACGTCATGCGAAACCACGATGCAGGTGATGCCCAGCGCGTGATTCAGCTCATCGATCAGCTTGACCAGCACGCCCATGGTGATGGGATCCTGGCCGACGAAAGGCTCGTCGAACATGATCATCTCCGGATCGAGCGCAATCGCACGCGCCAGCGCAGCTCGCCGCGCCATGCCGCCTGACAATTCATTCGGCATCAGATCGGCCGCTCCCCGCAGCCCCACCGCTTCCAGCTTCATCATCACCGTGCTGCGCAGAATGGGCTCCGGCAAACGGCTATGTTCCCGCAGCGGGTAAGCCACGTTTTCGAACACCGTCAGATCGGTAAACAGCGCGCCAGACTGAAACAGCATGCTCATTTTCTTGCGCGCTTCATACAGTTGATGGCGAGACAACGCGGGAATGTTATCGCCATCAAACCAGATTTCACCGCTGTCCGGTGCCAGCTGACCGCCGATCAGACGCAGCAGCGTCGTTTTGCCAATACCGGACGGCCCCATGATCGCCGTGACCTTGCCACGGGGAACCGTCAGGTTGATATCTTCGAATATCAGTCGATCGCCGCGCGAGAACGTCATGTCGCGAACTTCGACCAGATTCTCTGCCTTCTGGTGCATGTTAATTGATCCTTTACGGGTCATTTTTGCCAAATCTACCCACGATGTTAAAGCAACGGGCGCAATGCGTCTCATCTTTACAAAAACTTACCGCCATTTCGCTACCAATGGTGCCATAGGTTTTACTTTTACGCGCCACCCGGTCAAAATTGGCGCCATAACGAAAAAAAACGAAAGTGTTCATATATTAGCCGGGAAAACCCGTTGCTGCGGTTTTAACCTGCGCAACGGAGGGCAAAGCAAGATAGCCGAATTACGGCTTTTAACCAACGAACCGGGATGATACCCAACAAAGGACCCTGCATGTTTCTCGCGATAGCTTTATTAATCGTTGGTTTATTTTTACTGGTATATGGTGCAGACCGCTTAGTTTACGGTGCTGCGGTAATTTCCCGTTCACTCGGCGTGCCACCGCTGATTATCGGTATGACCATCGTCGGCATCGGCACTTCACTGCCGGAGCTGTTTGTGTCGACCACTGCGGCATTGAACGGGCAAATCGATATGGCCGTGGGGAACGTATTAGGTTCCAACATCACGAATATTTTGCTGATCCTCGGCGTTGCCGCGCTGATACACCCGCTGGCGGCGCGATCCGAAGTGTTGCGGCGCGAACTGCCGCTGATGTTGGCGGTCACAGTATTGTGCGGTTTCGTGCTGATGGACGGCACGCTGAGCCGGCAGGATGGCGTGCTGCTGTTGGCCGCCGCCGCGATATTTATTCTGTTGATGTTGAAAATTGCCCGGTTGGCGCAGCGTGAAGGCAGCGACAGCCTGACCGTGGAGCAACTCGCCGAACTGCCGCAGGACAGCAGCAACACCGTGGCGGTGTTGTGGCTGGTGCTGGCGTTTATCATTCTGCCGCTGTCTTCCAAAATGGTGGTCGATAACGCCACGGTCATCGCGCACTATTTCGGTATGAGTGAGTTGGTGGTGGGCCTGACCGTCATTGCCATCGGCACCAGCCTGCCGGAGCTGGCCACGTCGATCGCCGGCGCACTCAAGGGCGAAGATGATATGGCGATTGGCAATATCATCGGCTCCAACATTTTCAACACGGTGATCGTGCTGGGCGTGCCCGCCCTGCTGTCTCCGGGGACCGTCGATGGTGCCGCCTTCCATCGCGATTACTGGGTCATGCTGGCCGTCAGCATTGTGCTCAGCGCCCTGTGCATCGGGCGCAAACATCGCATCGGTCATCTGGCCGGCGCTCTGTTATTATGTGGTTTTATTGCGTACCTTGCGGTGCTGTTTTTTAACCCTTTCAATTCATTTAGCTATAGCCTCTAGCTTTCAAGTTGCAGCCAGGCGACAAACTCACTCATCCCCAGGTGCCTGCTCAGGTAAGTCACCGGGATGAGTGGATACGGCGCTGTAATTTGAGAGATGACGGGTATGACCGATGGGAATGAGCATGTCGAACATTCAGTTGCAACCGGGCTTTGATTTTCAGCAGGCAGGCAAAGAAGTGCTGCAGATTGAGCGTGACGGGCTGGCCCAGCTCGATCAATACATCAATGCAGACTTTACCCGCGCCTGCGAGTTGATCGCCGAATGCAGCGGCAAAGTGGTTGTGATGGGCATGGGTAAATCCGGGCACATCGGCTGCAAGATTGCCGCCACCTTCGCCAGCACCGGAACGCCGTCGTTCTTTGTTCATCCGGCCGAGGCCAGCCATGGCGATCTCGGCATGGTCACCGCACAGGATATCGTGCTCGCCATTTCCAATTCGGGTGAGTCCAACGAAATACAGGCGCTGATCCCGGTGTTGAAACGTCAGCGTATCCCGCTGATCTGCATGACCAACAACCCGGAAAGTTCGATGGGCAAGGCGGCGGATATTCACCTGTGCATCAAGGTGCCACAGGAAGCCTGCCCACTCGGCCTGGCGCCGACCACCAGCACCACCGCCACGTTGGTGATGGGCGATGCGTTGGCCGTCGCACTGTTAAAAGCTCGCGGTTTCACGCCGGAAGATTTTGCGTTATCGCACCCAGGGGGCGCTCTGGGCCGCCGCCTGCTGCTGCGCGTATGCGACATCATGCACAGCGGCGATGAAATTCCTCACGTCAGCGCCGATGCATCGCTGCGCGACGCGCTGCTGGAAATTACCCGAAAAAATCTGGGCATGACGGTTATCTGCGATGATTTGATGAAAATTGCCGGTATCTTCACCGACGGTGACCTGCGCCGGATTTTCGATATGGGCATCAATCTCAACGAGGCCCGCATTGTCGATGTCATGACGCTCGGCGGCGTGCGGGTACGCCCGAACCTGCTGGCGGTCGACGCGCTGAATCTGATGCAGCAACGTCACATCACCGCACTGCTGGTTGCCGATGGCGACCAATTGCTGGGTGTGGTACATATGCATGACATGCTGCGCGCCGGCGTCGTTTAACTATGGAAGAGAACTCAATGAGTCTGGTTGAAACCTGCTACGGGCCTGTAGAGCAAGAGGTCATGGCGCGTGCCGGCAAAATCCGCCTGCTGATTTGTGATGTCGACGGCGTGCTGTCAGACGGCCTGATTTTCATGGGCAACAATGGCGAAGAATTAAAAGCGTTTAACGTACGCGACGGTTACGGCATCCGCTGCCTGAAAACCTCGGATATCGAAGTGGCAATCATTACCGGTCGCTCCGCCAAGCTGTTGGAAGACCGGGCTAAAACGCTCGGCATCACGCACCTTTATCAAGGGCAATCCGATAAGCTTTTGGCCTTCCGCGAACTGTTGGATACACTGTCGCTGACGGCAGATCAGGTCGCCTATATCGGCGACGACCTGATCGACTGGCCGGTGATGGCGCAGGTTGGCCTGGCGGTCGCGGTGGCAGATGCGCACCCGCTGCTGACGCCACGGGCCCATTATGTTACCCGCATTGCCGGCGGCCGCGGTGCGGTACGTGAGCTGTGCGACATTATTCTTTTGGCTCAAAACAAGCTGGAAGACGCCAAAGGGCTATCGATATGAGTAAAACCAAACTTTGGATCACCGTGCTGCTGGCGGTGATCGCACTGGCGCTGATTGGCTGGAACATGACGGATTTCAGTGATGATACGGCTCCGGGGCCGGTGAACAGCCAGGACCCGACTTATCAGAGCCAGCATACGGTCACCATAGTGTACAATCCGACCGGCAAGCTGAGTTACAAGCTGGTGGCGGAAGACGTGAAGTACTATACAGCCGATGAATTAAGCTGGTTCACCCAACCGGTGATGACGCTGTTTGATGAAAACGCGGTGGCCACCTGGTCAGTTCGCGCCGACCGCGCCAAACTGACTAAAGACCGGATGCTGTATCTTTACGGCCACGTCGAGGTGAACAGCCTGACCACCACGTCGCAGCTGGAAAAAATTAAAACAGACAATGCTCAGGTGAACCTGGTGACCCAGGATGTGGCTTCGGATGACGAAGTGACGCTCTACGGGACGAACTTCACCTCTAACGGCATGAAAATGCGTGGGAACCTGCGGGCCAAGACCGCTGAGCTGATTGATAAGGTTAAGACCAACTATGAAATTCAAAACCAACAAACCAAGCCGTAATCTGTTAATCGGCAGCTTGATTTTGGCCGCCAGCGCCCCCGCATGGGCGCTGAAGTCCGACTCCAATCAGCCGGTGAGCATCGACTCGCTGAAACAGTCTCTGGACATGCAGAGCAACGTCAGCACCTTTACTGATAACGTGGTGATCAAACAAGGCACCATCGATATCAAAGCGGACAAAGTCGTGGTCACCCGCCCGGGCGGCGATCAGAACAAAACTTATATTGAAGCCTTTGGCAACCCGGTCACCTTCTATCAGATGCAAGACAGCGGCAAGCCGGTGAAAGGCCATGCTCAGAAGGTGCGTTACGATGTGGCGTCTCAGTTGGTGACCCTGACCGGGAACGCCTATCTGGAACAGCTCGACAGCAACGTCAAGGGCGATCGCATCACCTACCTGGTGCAACAGCAGCAAATGCAGGCGTTTAGCGATAAAGGCAAACGCGTGACTACGGTTCTGGTACCGTCGCAGTTGCAAGACAAAAACGGGCAAAACAAGAGTAACTAATCACTTATGGCTACACTCATCGCAGAAAACCTGGCGAAAGCCTACAAGGGCCGCAAAGTCGTTGAAGACGTCAGCCTGAAAGTGAAATCCGGCGAAATCGTCGGCCTGCTGGGGCCAAACGGCGCCGGCAAGACCACCACTTTCTACATGGTGGTCGGTATCGTTCAGCGTGACGCCGGGCGTATCGTGATTGACGAAGAAGACATCAGCCTGCTGCCGCTGCACGCCCGTGCGCGTCGTGGCATCGGCTATCTGCCGCAGGAAGCCTCGATCTTCCGCCGTCTGAGCGTTTACGACAACCTGATGGCAGTGCTGGAGATCCGTGACGATCTCAGCAGCGAACAGCGGGCGGACCGTGCGGTAGAGCTGATGGAAGAGTTCCATATCTCCCACCTGCGCGACAACCTGGGCCAGGCGCTGTCCGGTGGCGAACGTCGCCGCGTGGAGATCGCCCGTGCGCTGGCGGCTAACCCGAAATTCATCCTGCTGGATGAACCCTTCGCCGGGGTTGACCCGATTTCCGTTATCGACATTAAAAAAATTATCGAGCACTTGCGTGACAGCGGCCTGGGCGTGCTGATCACCGACCACAACGTGCGCGAAACGCTGGACGTGTGTGAACGCGCCTATATCGTCAGCCAGGGCAAACTGATTGCTCACGGCACGCCTGATGCTATTCTGGCCGATGAGCAGGTAAAACGCGTTTATCTGGGCGAAGAATTCCGCCTCTGAGTGCCGGCGCGTCCTGATGGACGACTGTTAACGGAAGTAGACTGAAGAATATGAAGCAAGGTTTGCAACTCAGGTTTAGCCAACAACTGGCCATGACCCCCCAGCTCCAGCAGGCCATACGCCTGCTGCAGTTGTCCACGCTTGAGCTCCAGCAGGAGATACAGCTGGCGTTAGAGAGCAATCCACTGCTTGAACAAACCGATTTGCACGAAGAAATCGACGCTAAAGAGACCACCGAAACCGAAGGTTTGGACACCCGGGAGGCGCTGGAGCAAAAGGACATGCCCGAAGAGCTGCCGCTGGACGCCACCTGGGACGAGATCTATACCGCCGGCACTCCGTCAGGGACCCGCACCGATTACAGTGACGATGAACTGCCGGTGTATCAGGGCGAAACCACCCAAACCCTGCAGGATTACCTGATGTGGCAGGTGGATCTGACGCCGTTTTCCGATACCGATGCCGCCATCGCCACCTCAATCGTCGACGCCGTCGATGACACCGGCTATCTCACCGTGCCGCTGGAAGACATTCTGGAGAGCATCGGTGACGAGAATGTGACAATGGACGAAGTCGAAGCGGTATTGAAGCGCGTGCAGCGGTTTGATCCGGTTGGCGTCGCGGCGCGCGACCTGCGCGATTGTCTGCTGGTCCAGCTTTCCCAGTATGCCAAAGACACCCCTTACCTCGCAGAAGCACGCCTGATCATCAGCGAACATCTGGACCTGTTGGCGAACCACGACTTTCGCAGCCTGATGCGAACAACGCGCTCAAAAGAAGATACACTGAAAGAAGCGATGCTGCTGATCCAGTCACTCGATCCGCGTCCAGGCCAGTCGATCAACACCGGCGAATCTGAGTACGTGATCCCGGACGTGCTGGTACGCAAAGTGCAGGATGTGTGGACGGTCGAGCTCAACAGCGACAGCATCCCAAGGCTGAAGATAAACCAGCAGTATGCCGCACTGGGCAACACTGCGCGTAACGACAGCGACGGTCAGTACATCCGCAGCAATCTGCAGGAAGCGAAATGGCTGATCAAGAGCCTGGAAAGCCGCAACGACACCCTGCTGAAAGTTTCGCGCTGCATCGTCGAGCAGCAGCAGGCGTTCTTTGAGCAAGGCGCGGAATTTATGAAGCCCATGGTGCTGGCGGATATCGCTCAGGCCGTGGAGATGCATGAATCGACAATTTCACGCGTGACCACGCAGAAGTTTTTGCACAGTCCGCGCGGCATTTTCGAATTGAAGTATTTCTTCTCAAGCCACGTGAATACCGACAGCGGAGGCGAAGCTTCCTCTACGGCGATCCGCGCGGTGGTGAAGAAATTGATTGCGGCGGAAAACCCCGCCAAACCGCTCAGCGACAGCAAGCTGGCCACCCTGCTCTCCGATCAGGGGATCATCGTGGCACGGCGTACCGTCGCCAAGTACCGAGAGTCTTTGTCCATCCCGCCGTCCAACCAGCGTAAACAGTTGGTTTGACCTCTATTGAGAAGGAAGACACTATGCAGCTCAACATTACCGGACACCACATCGAAATCACCGAACCCTTGCGTGAGTTCGTGAACACCAAGTTCGCCAAACTCGAACAGTATTTTGACCGCATAAATCAGGTGTATGTCGTGCTTAGTGTGGAAAAAGTGCAGCAGATTGCGGAAGCGACGGTGCACGTGAATGGAGGCGAGTTGCACGCCACCTCGGAAGACGAGAACATGTATGCGGCAATTGATACCCTGATCGACAAACTGGCGCGTCAATTGAACAAACATAAAGACAAACTGAAACAACACTGACATTCTGGGCCGTTTCCGTCAGCGGGTACGGCTCAAACGTAGCCTCGGCCATCGGCGCGTTACCTGTTTGGGTACGCGCCGATAAGCCATCAGGGTTAAACAAGGCGAAAAATCACCTCACAAGCCTGCTTGCTGGTGTGGTTTTAAGTGAAGATGAGATGAACAACGAAACAATGCAGTTAAGCTCGGTATTAAATATCGAGTGCACCAGAAGCTCTGTACATTGCACCAGCAAGAAGCGGGCTTTGGAAATTATTAGCGAACTGGCCGCCAAACAGCTCAACCTGTCACCCCAGGTGGTGTTTGACGCGGTTCTCACCCGCGAGCGCATGGGCAGCACCGGTATCGGCAACGGTATCGCCATTCCCCATGGCAAACTGGAAGAGGACACACTGCGGGCCGTTGGCGTGTTTATTCGTCTCGACCAACCTATCGCCTTCGACGCCATTGATAACCAGCCGGTCGATCTGCTGTTCGCCCTGCTGGTGCCGGCCGACCAATGTAAAACCCATTTGCATACCCTGTCTCTGGTCGCCAAGCGTCTGGCCGACAAAACAGTATGCCGTCGCCTGCGCGCGGCGCAAAGTGACGAAGAGCTTTACCAAATCATCACCGAGTAACGCCCGGCTGGCGTGACTTCCAGCCCGGATAACGATACTGTTTAGCCATGATGGATTCCGGTTCAGGCCGGAATAATAAAGTTTCTAACGGTGGCGATAGACGCCGCCGAGATGCCAGGGGGAGTTGCCACATGGTGCTGATGATTGTCAGCGGCCGTTCCGGTTCAGGGAAATCCGTCGCCTTGCGGGCGCTGGAAGACATGGGTTTTTACTGCGTTGATAACCTGCCCGTGGTACTGCTGCCGCAGCTTGCCAATACGCTGGCGGAACGCAACAGCTCCGCGGCGGTAAGCATCGACGTGCGTAACATGCCGGAATCGCCGGAAGTGTTTGAATATGCGATGACCCAACTGCCGGACAGCTTTTCGCCGCAGTTGCTGTTCCTCGACGCTGACCGTAACACACTGATCCGCCGTTACAGTGATACTCGCCGCTTACACCCGCTGTCCAGCAAGAACCTGTCGCTGGAAAGCGCCATCGACGAAGAAAGCGATCTGCTTGAGCCGCTGCGTTCACGGGCCGATCTGATCATCGACACCTCGGAAATGTCGGTGCATGAACTGGCCGAAATGCTGCGTACCCGTTTACTGGGCAAACGCGAGCGCGAACTGACCATGGTGTTTGAATCCTTCGGCTTTAAACACGGCATCCCGATCGACGCCGATTACGTGTTCGACGTGCGTTTCCTGCCGAACCCACACTGGGACCCTAAACTTCGCCCGATGACCGGCCTGGATAAACCCGTCGCCTCATTCCTCGATCGCCACACTGAAGTGCACAACTTTATCTACCAGACCCGCAGCTATCTGGAACAGTGGCTGCCGATGCTGGAAACCAACAACCGCAGCTACCTGACGGTGGCCATTGGCTGTACCGGCGGTAAGCACCGTTCAGTCTACGTGGCAGAACAGTTGGCCGACTACTTCCGCTCACGCGGCAAGAACGTGCAATCGCGCCACCGCACGCTGGAAAAACGTAAACAATGACGGTCAAGCAAACGGTTGAAATCAAAAACAAACTGGGCATGCACGCCCGCCCGGCGATGAAGCTGTTCGAGCTGGTGCAGAGTTTTGACGCCGAAGTGATGCTGCGTAACGACAGCGGCACCGAGGCCGAAGCCAGCAGCGTGATTGCGCTGCTGATGCTGGACTCCGCGCAGGGGCGCCATATCGAGGTGGAAGCCACCGGCCCGGATGAGGTAAAAGCGCTGGCCGCAGTGGTTGAGCTGATTAATTCCGGTTTTGACGAAGACTAGTTTCCACGCAGCGAAGAAGCCAGTATCAAGAACGCGCCCATCAAGGCGCGTTCAGACTGTTGACAAACATATAATGTTTGGCGGCAGACGTTAAAGGTTTTGAAAATAAATTAGGAAAATCAATTTATTGATTTTCGGCTGATAACACAAAGGGGGAAAAACCACGCTTTTATCCCCCTTTGTCAATAACCTAAACGCGCCCATCAAGGCGCGTTCAACATTTGTGAGACATCCCCAATTCCCCGTGCATACCAAATAGAAACATCTTGCCTCTCTGCAAAACCGATCCCAACGATTGCAACAACCATAACAAACTGATTTTATTATTTAATAATAAATCTACAGTGACTTCTCAACAGCAAAACACCGACATATTACGCCGCCGTTCGCCGCAGAGACAAACAATGAAGTTTACAATTTGTGAACTAATAGCTCAGCCGCTACAATGATGACAGGGCATGAATGAGGGAGCGATGCATATAATTTCAAGGGAACCGTTCAACGAGGCCGCTATCCGCTACCCCAACGAAGCAGCCTCTCTCAACACAATCTACAAAACGCTGCGCCGAGGGACGTTCCATACACCGGAAGAATTAAAATCCCTTTTCCCCAGCCTGGACCGAATGAAGTACAAAGCAAAATGGTGGGTCATTGATGTCGGAGGAAATCATCTCAGGATCTTATTCTTTGCCAGCTTTGATACCCAGAAAATATTTGTTAAACAGATAGTGACTCACGCAGAGTACGACAGATTACTGCAGCAGTACCGGAGGAACCCAAAATGATCACCGATGCGCTTAAGGCCACCCATGAGCTGTTGCGCGCCATTCCCTTGTTAGGTGGTAGCACCTCGCCGCAGGATTACCGTGATGCTCTGGCGTTAGTGGAACACCTGCTTGAAACCGACGAGCGCCACCCGCTGATTGACGTTCTGGCAGCCAAGATCGCCGAGTATGAAGATAACAGCCCTGATTTTGCGGAGTTCAATCAGCGCATCGCACAGCTACCGCAAGGCGTAGCCGCGCTCAGCGTACTGATGGAGCAATACGGTCTCAGCCAAAGCGACTTCGAAAACGAGATCGGCAAAAAGTCACTGGTGAGCCAAATTCTAAGCGGAAAGCGATCGCTGACCATCCCCCATATCATGGCGCTGGCAAAACGTTTCAACCTGCCGCCGGCCTTGTTCTTGCCAGAAACCCGTTAGGGAGGGAACCCCAGTGCTAGATCCGGCTCAAGCAGTCCAGCGCCACCGCCTTGAAGCTGTCGAAGTTGTCGCTGCCCAACAGGCGGCTCATTGAGCGTTCACGTACAAAGGTGACGAACAGTTCGTAAATTGCCATCGCTTCTTCGTAATCGCTTTTGCTGATCGCCAATAGGAAGATCACGTGGGCGATTTCGCCCTCTCCCCAGACCACACCCTGCGGTGCCAGCAACGTCACCACCACGGTTTTTTTCGCCAACAGGCCCAGCGAGTGCGGCAGTGCGATCCCCTCGCCCAGCAGCGTGGAAACAATCGCCTCGCGCTCTACGACCGACGGATAAAAGTCATCACCCACGTAGCCTTCGCGCTCAAGTTGGCTGCACACTTTCTGAAACAATTGCGCCTGAGTCAGCGGCTCGTTCACCACCATAAAATGGTCGGCGTCGAAAAACTTCTCCAGCATATAGGGCTTGGTGCGATCCACCAGCACCAGCTTACCCAGCTGTTCGAGCTGATATTCGGTCGGGAACGGCGACATCACTACTACCGGTTTGTTCTTTTCGCTGACCCGCGCGTTGGAAATGACAAAGTCTTCGTCGATATGATTGAGCACCTCGTAATCGCGTAGCGAAACGATGCGCGTCATCACCAACTGCGGGTATTTGCGTGCGATTTGCGCCTGGATCATCCGGACCGTCGAGTTGCCGGTATCGCAGACCAACATCACCTGCGGATGGCGTTCGTAGCCGATGTTGTAATGCCGCTCCAGGCCAACGCCAATGTGCAGCACCAAATAGCCGATCTCGTTTTCACTCAGGGTGTAAGGCGTGTATTTTCCCCAGCTCGATACGGCCGCCAGCGTTACGTCGTAGGCCATCGGGTAGTGCTGCTTGATGTTCGCCAACAACGGGTTGGGGATATTAATCTGGTACTTCACCCGGGTGATCATGGTTTTGATGTGGGTGAGCAGATCGGCCCGCAGCTGTTTGTCCCCCTGCAGGTTGTAGTTATAGTGCGAATTGATATACGACAGGATGTAATCCACCAGCGCCTCTTCATCGTCGGCGTTGATCTCGGTCGGCTGCACCTCCTGCACGCGACGCGCGGCGATATTGACCCGCAGATAAGCCTCCTCCGCCACCGAGACCTCTTTGCCGCTGGCTTTGCGTAACTCCCCGGCTAACCAGGTAGAGGCCTTGCGCACCGCGTCATCACCGTCCTCAACGTCAAAGTCCGGCAGCGGATAGCCGTCGGTAATACGCCGCAATGCCACCGCACAGTAGAAAATCAGGTACTGCTCACCTTCGTCGGTCAGACGAATAGCATATTGCGACAGCAGCGGATGCAGCAGCCCGGCAAAGGTCGCCACCTGCGGTTGCCGCAGGATCTCATTGTTAAGCAACGGGTTCTCGGCGTCGGCCAAATGCAGTTGGAATAACAAGTCGGTCAGACAGGCACGGATCGCCATCTCCGAGCCGAACAGCTTCATGCCGTAGCGCGGCTTGGTCTCGATGGTCAATTGATAGTGTGCCAGGCGCTCCCTCACCTCAGCCATGTCGTTTTGCAGCGTGCCGCGGCTGACAAACCATTCATCGGCTAAATCTTCCAGCTTCAGAGAAAAGGCTGAGGTCAAAAAACGAACCAGCAGATAGTGCACCCGCTCCTGTGCGCTGCGCGGCGTCGCGTGCTTTTTACGCTCCTGATGCTGCAGGGCGCTGAACAACCTGGCGTCATCCACCTGCAGGCGATAGCCCGCCCCGCGGCTATGCACAAAGTGCGCACCATACTTTTCCAAAATATCGTTCAGCGCGGTGATGTCAGCGCGTACGGTTCGGGTGGACACAGCGAAGCGCTTCGCCAGCTCATCCTGAGGCAAGGTTTCGGACTGCAAAGCATCAAACAGATAGGCCAAACGCGGGTAGGGAAATCGCACCATTCTCTTTCCGTCAATTAGAGTGCCCGCCAGGAGGATCCGGCGGGCAACAAGTTACTTGGCAAGCGGCAAGAACACCATTTGCGAGGGACTGCCCACCGGCGTATAGCCTTCAACAAAGCTGAGTTTGCCACTGGCCTTATCCACGCTGAAACGGGTGACGTTATCGCTGCGTTGATTCATCGCATACAGATAACGCCCGTCCGGGCTCAGCGTAAGCGATCGCGGATAATCTCCGCGCGTCCAGGTTTCCGCCACCGAATGCAGCTCACCGCCGCTGCCCACGCTGAACTGCGCAATGCTGTTGTGCAGCCGATTGGCCACGTATAGGTTTTTGCCATCCTCGCTCAGGACCAGGCCGGCGGCGAAGTTGGTGCCTTTATAATCGGCAGGCAGCGAAGAGACCACGTGCAACTGTTTCAGAGTACCTTTTTGATTATCAAAACGGTAGCTGGTCAGCGTGGAAGCCTCTTCATTCACCAGCAGCACGGTTTTCCCGTCCGGATGGAACACGAAATGACGCGGCCCGGCGCCGGCAGAAGATGCCGCGATCCACGGCGGATCGTTCGGCGTTAACTGGCCGCTGGCGTCGTCAAAGCGCCATTGATAAATACGATCCAGCCCCAGATCGGTAGAGAATACAAACTTGCCGCTCGGATCGCTGGCGATCATATGCGCATGCGGGCCATTGTGATCGCTGATGGCAAAACTCCCCTCCACCGCCGCCTCCGGCTTGCCGGCCCCTGCCGGCCCTTGCTGTTGCTGCACCGAACTGGCCTTGCCCAGCTTGCCGTCGTCCTCAACCGGGAAAACCGCTACGGTGCCGCTGACGTAGTTTGCCACCAGCAGGTGGCGCCCGTTTGGCGTCAGGAAAAGATAAACCGGCCCCGCCCCCTGCGAATCAACCTGATTGAGCTGGGTCAGGCTGCCGTCCGTCGGATTGATGCGGTAAGCGATAATGCCGCCGTGTTGAGTCCCGTTAAAGTCCGCCACTTCACTGGCGACATACAGCGTCTGGCCTTTGGCATCCACGGTAAGCTGCGCCGGATTCGGCTGGCTGCTGGCCAACGTACTGGCGCTCAGTACACCGCTGACCGGATCGACCTGCACCCGGTAAACACCTTCACCGTTAGGGTTGTAAGTACCGATATAAGCAAAATGAGATGACGTAGATTTCATTGCATCCTCAGCATGAAGCGCCGGGCTAGCCATCGCCAGCAGCGCCAGAGTGACTGCAGTTCGCAGGGTGGAAGAAGTTTGCCAGTTTCGCATAGTTATCCTGATGGTATACCCGTCGCCTTTCAAGCCACAGCGTTGTTATCTGCACTCACTCACCCCAAAAGTAAACGCCTGGGGATGAATAAGCTGGCCGCCTAGCTGCAACTTGAAAGCCAGAGGGGAAAGATAGTGGCGCGGTGTGCCCGCGCCTGGGGATACAGAGCCTGCGCCTCCCTGCCTTACGTCATCCGATAATGCGCTTTACCCCACCAGCTTTTTGGTGGTCGCCAGCAGGGCTTTCACGTCCTGTGGGCGGGTGTTACCGGTGGCGGAATCGATGATTGAACTGTAGATGTGCGGGATCACGCGCTTCACGCCGGCAGCCAATGCGATCTCGACGATCGGCTCGAAGTTTTCCAGATCGATACCGCCGGTAGGTTCCAGCATAAAGTCATGCTCGGCACAGGCCTTGGCGACATACTCGTATTCTTCTCTGCATGCCAGTCCGCCCATCGGGAAATATTTGATTGAACTGCCGCCCATGTCTTTCAACAAGGCGATGGCGGTTTCCACCGGCACAATGCCGTCCGGCGCGGCAGCGCTCAACGGCCCCGTCGAAATCTTCACCCAGCCAACGCGGCCGGTTGGCGACACCAGACCGTTCACCACGCTGTCATTCTGGCCCAGCAGCGCACGGCTGGCACCCACACCGGTAAACACCTGATTGACGTGCTGCGGCTGCACTTTCTGGGAAATCAGACTGACCATCGCCGATTGCTTAGGATCGCCTGCGCCCAGCCCCACCGACAACGCGTTCTCAATCAGTCGCGCATAGCGCTGCATGTCTGCAACTGCACTGTCGACGTCTGGGTAGTTCTTGGAAAGCACCCCCACCAGCACATGCCCTTCTGCCGCCGCATAAATCTCCTGCGCGTTGTCTTTCGAACCGGCCAACACGTTGAGACACACGCGGTCGCGATAGTAGTTAGGTTGCAGCTTCATGCTTGTTTCTCCTTGAACAGATTTTTAATGCAGGTGAAAACGGTCATCAGCTGTTGCTGGTCAACGCTGCGCACGTCCACTTCAATCTTGCCTTCGTTAGCTTTATAACCGCGGAAGTAGATGGCGATCTCGCCGGTTTTCAGCGCCTGCACGATGTCGTAGGTCGACCATCCCAGCACCGCTTCGTCGAACGTGATTTCTGCCCGTGCAATATCACGCCCGGCGCTGTCCCAGACGGTTTTGGCGCTGATACCGGCCAGGGTGTTCAGACTGTCGATAAACGGCGTCATTCTTTCCACCATCTGCTGTCCGGTGGTTTTCTCCAGCCGCAGGTAGCTTTCGATCGCCTGCGTCAGGCCGAGGATGCCCTCTTTACCGACCTTCATCGCCCGGCCGATACCGCCGGTTTGCAGCTTCACCCATTCGACGTACTGTTTCCTGCCAATCACCAGACCGCTGGTGGGGCCTTCGATGGCCTTGGCGCCGCTGTAAACCACCAGGTCGGCCCCCATCTGGTAGTAGCACAGCAGATCTTCTTCCGCCGCGGCATCGACGATCAGCGGCAGGTTATGTTTGCGCGCCACCACCACCGCCTGCTCAACGGAAAGAATGCTTTTCTGCACGCAGTGGTGTGACTTTATATAGAGGATCGCCGCCGTTTGCGGCGTGATGCAGGCCTCTAGCTGCTCGGCAGAACACTCGTTGGCGTAGCCGGCTTCAACCACCTTCCCCCCGCCCAGCGCCACCATGGTATCGACCGGGGCACCAAAGTTGACGTTATGGCCACGCGGCAACACGATTTCGCGCGGAACGGTAATAGGTGCGGAGTGCAGGTTCACCAACAGGTTGGCGTTGTCTTTGACGATCAGCGCCGCCACTGACTGGGCGATGCCCGCCGAGGCGCAGGAAACTACCACCGCGTTTTCGACATTCAGCAGGTTGGCGATGTAAGCGCCGGTCTTGTCGACCAGATCCTTGATTTCGAAGTAGTGGTTCATGCCGTAATCCACGGCGTCGATAACGTCCTGGCGCGGCGTGGACACGCCGAGTGCAGTCATGCGACCTGAAGTGTTGATGACCTGTTTTAAATTATATTTTTCATAAATCGAAGACATGAGCGGCTTTCCCTTCATCGGTTAATAGGATTTCCCCGGCCACCACGGCGGCCAACGGAACCAGCAATTGTTGACCCTCGGCCGACTGCCCTTCTGAATCGGCGAACACCTGTGGCCCCTGACGGAGCTCGAACAGCGTGAAATCGGCATCGCAACCCAGTTCCAGCCGCCCCTTATGGGACAGGTGCAGCGCCGAGGCGGCATTTTCCGTCACGCAGGCAATCACCTGCGGCAGCGACAGCCCCACGCTGAAGAATTTGGACATCACCGTCGCCAGGCTGTGTACCGGCCCGGTCATTCGGTTACGGCAGTAGATATCGGAGCTGATGGTATGCGGCAAAATGCCGAGCGCTATCGCCTGCCGCGCCACCTCGAAGCTGAAGCTGGCGGTGCCGTGGCCAACATCCAGCAAGACGCCGCGCTTTAGCGCGCGCTGGATAGACTCACGCAGCGTGCCCGCCGGCGTCAGAATGCGATTCGGTTTGCCGTTGTAGCAGTGAGTGATAATGTCGCCACGGGTCAGCAGATCGGCGATTTCATCCAGATCCGGCGGGTTATTGCCGATATGCACCATCAGCGGCAACAGGTTATTTTCTTGCTGGATCTCTTTGGCCAGCACCAGCGGTCGAATGCCGTTCTGGCCGACCACGCTGCTGCTCATGCGCGCCTTGATGCCGATGACAAAACCGGCATGTTTGTCGATCGCCTGGCTGACTTTCTGCTTATCGATGTCTGCCAAATCAGCCAGTTCGTTCTGACGCAGCAGGCCAATGCGCGAAATATTCAGGAAGGCGAAAACGTTGGTTTTGGTGCTGCGCGTCAGCGTATAAAACGCATCCACGTCGTCGGTGCCGGTGCTGCCGGCATCCACCACCGTGGTGACGCCACAGGCCGTGCCGACCAAGTCCGGTTCGTCATGGTAAATCGGCGAAGAGGGGTAGCAGTGCACGTGGGAGTCGATCCAGCCGGCGCTCAGGCGGCAGTTGCCCGCCAGATCCAGGTTCCGATGAGCGTGGACATCGTCGGCTAACTGCCCCACCTCGGCAATCTTGCCGTCCTTGACCGCCAGATCCACCAGCCGATCATCCGCCAGCCTGGCGCGTCTGATTACTAAGTCATACATACCGCATTACTCCTTTTCCTGCCTGAGGACGGCACCGCGTACCGTCCTCAGCAATCACGCTCGTGATTAAACGATAGCTACCGGGAAAATGGCCCCTAACAGCATCGCACCGAGGATCGCCCCACCGGTGATCGGCTTATTCCAGATATAGAACAGCAAGGCGCCAAGCAGCGAGCCGATACCGATCGGAATGGAAGCGGTCATCGCCGACAAGATGATCAACGGCCCCAGGAAACGCCCCGAAGAGTTACCGGCGCCCATCATCACGTCCGCCCCGTAGGTGGAGTTGCTCTGATTGATGGTAAATTTACGCGCCAAAATGATCAGGTAGCCAATCGCCAGGCCAATCACCAGGCCGGTCACCAGCGAGGCGGCGAAGTTAGCGACCGGGAAGATGATCCCCGCCCCCAGCAGCAGCGCCGGAACCCCCAGCCCCACGCCGGTCTGGATCGCACCGCCGATGTCCAGGATCCCCACCAGCGAACCTTCAATGATGCGCGCAAACAGGAAGCTGGCGCCGAAGGCCGCCACGGCACCGTAAACGCCGGTGTCCATTCCCGCACGCAGCATGGAAACGAAGGCGACTTCGTTAAACGCGCCGATGCCATACAGGTAGTACATGTGCGTCCCGGCGAACACGCCGGAGGAGAGCAGGCCAACAAAAATCGGGAATGACCAGTCGGCATACCAGAAGCCTTTTTGGGTTTGTTCTTCCATTTTCCAGCTCCTTATTTACCGCTCAGGGTGTTGTGAATGGCGTCCAACCAACCCGGCACGCCGAGGCTGAAGGACTCGAGGACTTTCATGTCAAAGCCGCGGAAGAACCCGCTCAGCACGAACAGCAGCACGATCACCGCCATCATGATCTTGGTGATTTTGTTCCAGCCGCTCTCTTCCACGCCTTTACCGATCAGAATGCCCAGCACCAGACCCGGTACGGCGTTGCCCATGATCAGCTGCGCCAGGCCGCCGAAGATGGTGCCCCAGAAGCCGGAACGGCGTCCGGCGTCGATCGCCGCCAGCCAGAAGATCACCGGCATCACGGTATTCACCAGCAAGTTCGCTGCCGGCACCAGCACCTTGATCGCCGTCACCTGCAATGCGGCAGGCACGGCGGAAGCCGTGGTATTCAGGAAGGCCACAACCAGCATGCCGATGATGCCGCAGGCGATAGCCATTTTTTTCGGATCGTGCAGCGTTTGCGCCAGATTGCGGTTTTTGACCATCAACGCAGCCGCGCCCCAGTGTGGAATAATGCGGTGGTCAACGTCCTGCGTGAAGGCCCCTGCCGCCACGGAAGACGCCCAGGCGTTGAAGAAGAAGCCCAGACCGAATGAGAAGTGGGAAGCCGGATCGCCCTCGCAGGAGTTCAGCTCGCCCAAGGTGCGGAAAGCCCCCATGCCCTGTGTCGTCGGAGCATGGAACATACGTGCGGCGCCGGCCCCTACGCCAACCCCCACCAGTCCGCCGATAATAAGCGACTTAAATAAGATGATTAAAAACATCAGTATACCCTTTGATTTATGCTAACGTTTTTATTTCGTGACGAAGACAACTTTTTCTGTATTGATCATTGTCACGTTCACGGTTATTTCCAGAGCCACGGAGTAGCTTTTTCTTTCGCGCGGCAGAAAGAAAAACAGAAATTTTTCTTTTGTTATTTTCTCTTCTGCTTTTAATACGCTGACATCCTGCGGTTCAATACGCAGCAGAATATTACTGGTGGATTTTAATACCGCGCCCTGCACATTGGCCAAGGCGGAAGCAAAAGCTTTCGCTTTGCTGTCGCCCTTACCCTCCACCTTTACCGACGTTGTATATTGTTCTTTCATTACGGGTTGCCGTGTTTTTTGACGTAGGCTTCAACCAGCCTTTGACCCAGCTCTTCTTTATCCATAAAACCAAAACCCAATACGGTGCAGCCTTCGTTTATTGCCGTCACGCCCTCATCAATGGAGCGCATGCCGTATTTGGCTTTGTAGCCGTATTTAGTTTGTGCGGTAATGGCACCCGCGCCGCCGCTGCCGCAGAAAGAAATCCCCAGCTGTGCGCCTTCCGCTTTCATCACGTCGCCCAGCTTCATGTCAGCCGCCACGCCGGGGATCACGATGGCTTTTCCACCTGCATTTTCAATGCCCTGACCCACTTTCTGACCTTTACCCAAACGATCGCCAATCACTACGGTAATCTGACCCATGGTATTTTCTCCTGATTAATTTAATTCGCTAAAAACTATTGGTTATTATCTTTTGCCACTTCAAAATGTACGGAAAGCAAATAGGCCTCTTCAATCGGCAGAGTGGTGAACTGGTCGACTACCCGTTCCGCCATTTGCATAGATTCCGCCGAGATCTCGTCAAACAGTGATTTATCCACTTCCGGTAATGGCTCGCCGGTGATTGAACGCAACACCATGGCGCGAATATGCGACTCCAGCATCTGTTGCTGCACCGCATTGGTATAAATGTCTTCGGCGTTTAGCATGGCGGTAATATCAGCCAGCACCCGTTCGGTTATCGCTCCGGCCGTGCTGACGTCAGATTGTTCACTATTTTCTCTCGCAGCAGATCCATCATTCACTTTTCAGTTCCCCTAGATCCAAACATGATTCCGTAAGTCGCACAGCGCATCACCTGAATAAGCCGCCTTCTCTGATGCCTTTACCCTAACCCCGGGGAGATATTCTGTGTACTCTGTTTTTTTCCAGTTGAAAGTGGAAATTCAGTGACCGTCAGGGATCCATTTCGCAAAATAAGCCTCTGCCAGATAATTCAATTAGATTACAAAAAGATATCGCCACAAAAGGTTTCCAGTTGAGCCATGGGCGGTGAAAAGCTTCGTGATCGGGATCTCTTTCTTTTCCCGGCTTAACCGCCTACTATCGGTAAGACAATTCGACATCAACAACACCCCCGTACCTCTGGCGCGGGGGTTTTGCTTTTGTGCTGTTTTTCCGAATTTATGGGCGCGTTACCCGACGCCTTTTGATTTGACTGGAGAGTGGAATGACCAAGCCAACCATTACTATTAATGAGCTGGATGCGGAACGCCTGGATGCGCTATTGGAACAACCGGCCTTTGCCAACACCGATGTCGCGGCTGCGCTGAACATCGAGCTGGATCGCGCCGAAATTCTGCCGCCGTCCCAGATCCCGGCCAACGTAGTGACCATGAACAGCCGCGTACGTTTCCGCGATCTGCATACGGCAGAAGAACACGTGCGTACGCTGGTTTACCCGGCTTCGCTGAAGGACAGCCACGAACAGCTGTCGGTGATGGCGCCGCTGGGCGCAGCGCTGCTGGGCATGCACATCGGCAACCAGATTACCTGGCAGTTGCCAAACGGTGAAGAAGCACGTATCGAAGTGCTGGAACTGTTGTACCAGCCGGAAGCGGCGGGTGAATACCACCGCTAAGCGGTTTTCAGGGCGGTGACCAGCCGCCCTTTCTGTCCCTTACAAACTGATGGCGATCAAAACCAGGATCAGCAACAGCACGTAAATTCTTGCATGCAGCCGATCATTGACCTTCGGCAGCCACTGCCTGGCAACCACCGTTCCCACGACACCGCTCGTCACCAACTGCCCGAGCAGGGCCAGATTGACATAGCCCAGATAGTGCGGCCCTGTCATTTCCCTCCAGCCCAAACCGACGTACATCAATGCCCCCACGACGGCGACAGGGATCGACAACGCGTTGGCCGCACTGACGCAATGCCGCATCTCGTGCCCATGGCGACGCAGCAAAGGCACCGTCATCACGCTCCCCCCTACGCCGAGCAGAGTCGCGATGACACCCATCAGCGGGCCGCCGATCAACAGAGTCGATGGCGAAAGTGCAGCGCGTACCGGCTTAACCAAAAACCCCGGTCTGAACAGACAATCCGCAATCGTCACCAGGATGTAAATCACAAACAACAAGCGCACCGTGCCGTCCGCCAACAGGCTGGAAGCAAAAGCCCCCAGCACCGCCCCCATCCCGATATAAAAAATGAGCGGGACCAGAGTTTCACGCAGCAGGTTGCCGCTGCGCCATTGGGCAAAAGTGGCGTAACCTGCCGTGAAAATCATTACCGCCGTCGAGGTGGCCACCGCAATATGCATCGCCTGACCAGGCTGTTCACCCGATACGCTCACCAGATGGTAAACCAGCGGCACCACCACAAAACCACCGCCAAAACCGAACACAATGGTCGTCATACCGGTCACGAAGCCGGTCAACAGCACGAAAATAATATCCGCCATAGCCGCAGGCGCTCCTGAGTAAAGATGTCGAGCGGCAGCATAAAACACCGGCTTTTGGCTTGCTTCATATCAAAGGCCAACTATCATTGCGTTTCGGCCAACTGTTCAGCGAAAGGCTTTATGCGCAATCGACATATTGACGATCTCGACTCGGTGCAAAGGCCCGTGATTGCCATTGGCACCGACTACCCAAGGGGTTACCTGCTGCCCATGCACCAGCATCGGCGCGCTCAATTGCTTTACGGCGCCACCGGGGTAATGCACGTGTTCACCCGTCAGGGGAACTGGATTGTGCCGCCTCAGCATGCGGTGTGGCTGCCCCCACAGATGGCGCATGAGGTAAGAATGGTCGGCGTCACGACCCGCAGCCTGTACATTGAACCGGCCGCGTTGTTGGTTGACCCACCACAGGATTGCCAGGTGGTCAGCGTAACGCCGCTGATGCGTCAACTGTTGATGGCCGCCGTCGATATGCCACTGGATTACGATGAACAGGGCCGGGATGGCGCGCTGGTTAGCCTGCTGCTGCATGAGCTGGCCAATCTACCGCCTCTGCCGCTGCATATCCCCCTGCCGGCGGACCGGCGACTGAGTGAACTCTGCCAGCAATTCCTGCAACACCCTGACGCGCACGATTCACCTCAGGCATGGGCTTCGCGGCTGTATATGAGCATCCGCAGTTTCAGCCGCCTGTTTCGCACTCAGACAGGAATGTCCTTCTCACAATGGCGTCAGCGTGCCTGCGTGGTGTTGGCGCTGGCTCAATTGGCCGAAGGCAGCAGCGTGACGCAGGTGGCTCTGGAATTGGGGTATGAAAGCAGCGCGGCGTTTGCCACCATGTTTCGCCGCGTGCTGGGGCAGGCGCCGTCCTGCTATCTGACCGCAGAACGGCGCGAAAAGGGTTAGCGGAATTTCTTGTGGTTAGCGTCGCGGGTTTGCTTGAAGCCCTGTGCAACCTGCTTGGCTTCGGCCAGCTTGCCCTGATTGGCCAGCGCCAATGATTGATCGATCTGACCGATCAACGTGTCCAGTCCGTGATGGAAATCTTTTATCTCTGGGCTATCGGGAGCTTTATCCTCCAGCTTGGGCGGCGTACTTTGCTTCGCATCCACCGCAGCGGCGCGCATGTTCTGCAGGCTTTGCTTCAGGGTGTCCGTAGAGTCAGTGCTCAGCACCGTTTTGTAATTGCCTGCGATGGTATCCATATCATCGGCCAGATCGGCCGCGACCGCCAGTGAACTGACGCCCAGCAGCGCCAGCGCCATCAGCGCTTTCAGTTTGTTCGACATGCTTGCTCACCTTCCAGTTATTGTTTTAGTGGTCCCCTTTCAGGGCCGTGCGCCGCCATTGACCACGCCATGACGCAGCACAGCCTAACCATAGGCAAGGGAGCAGAAAACCGAAACCGGAGATTTGTAAGCAAGGTTAAAACAGAGGAAGAAGGGAAACGGCTGGCAACCAGAACGGCCAGCCGTGGCGAACATTATTGACCGGCTATTTTCATGTCCGGCAGCAAAACGGAGCCGCACTGAATATTGCTGCGGGTTTCGATGTCGCTGCCCACGCTGACAATGTTGCGCAGCATATCCTTCAGGTTGCCGGCGATGGTGATCTCGCTGACCGGATACTGGATCTCACCGTTTTCCACCCAGAAACCGGCCGCGCCGCGCGAATAGTCACCGGTGATACCGCTAACGCCCTGGCCCATCAGTTCGGTCACCACCAGGCCGGTGCCCAGTTGCTTCAGCATGCCGGCAAAGTCATTACCCTGCCCGGCAATGCGCCAGTTGTGGATACCGCCTGCGTGCCCGGTGCTGTGCATACCGAGCTTGCGGGCCGCATAGCTGGTCAGCAGCCAGGTTTGCAGTACGCCGTCTTTAACGATGTCGCGTCGTTGAGTACGAACGCCTTCGCTGTCGAACGGCGTGGAAGCCAGGCCTTTCAGCAGGTGCGGGTGTTCTTCAATGGTCAGCCAGTCCGGCAGGATCTGCTTGCCCAAAGAATCCAGCAGGAAGGTGGATTTACGGTAAACGCTGCTGCCGCTGATGGCGCCAACCAAATGCCCGAACAGGCCGGTCGCCACTTCGGAAGCGAACAGCACCGGGGCGGTCATGGTAGACAGCTTGCGCGGTGCCAGACGCGACAGCGTGCGGCGGGCACATTCCTGCCCCACCCATTCAGGGCTTTCCAGATCGCCCATTGCACGGCCGATGGTATAGGCGTAGTCGCGCTCCATATCACCATCCTGCTCGGCAATCACGCAGCTCGACAGTGAGTGCCGGCTGGAACAGTAGCTTTGCAGCATGCCGTGACTGTTGCCGAACACCTTGATGCCGTAGTGGCTGTTAAAACTGCCGCCTTCGGTATTGGTGATGCGCTTGTCAGCCGCCAGCGAAGCCTGCTCTGCGCGAGCAGCCAATTCGATACCGCGTTCGGCGTCCAGTTCTGCCGGGTGGAACAGATCCAGATCCGGCGCTTCAAACGCCAACAGGTCCTTTTCCGCCGGTCCGGCGTTCGGATCTACCGAGGTATAACGGGCAATATCCAGCGCCGCCTGTACGGTGCGGGCAATGGCATCCGGGCTGAGATCGGTGGAAGAAGCGCTGCCTTTGCGTTGCTGGTGATAGACGGTAATGCCCAACGCGCCATCGCTGTTGAACTCAACGTTCTCCACTTCGCCAAAGCGAGTGCTGACGCTGATACCGGTAGATTTGGTCACGGCAACTTCTGCCGCATCAGAACCGGCGCGCGCCAGTTCCAAAGCCTGTGAAACGGCCTGTTCCAGCGCCTTGCGCTGTTCTGCAACTTGAGTGACTACTTTCATCAATCTGCCATACTTAATCAGAAAATCGTTGAGAAAAGTGCCGTGGCGGCGTGGTTGCGCGCGGAGTCACGCGCAAAAATCATGTGATTTATACTTTTGAGTCTAACAGGAACCGCGTGGAATTTCGCATAAAGCGAGTACGGGGACACAGAATGATCGCTAAAACAGCAGGCTTATCACTCAATCACCAATTTTACCGATTTGCCTATATTGGCGAGCATATTGATCAATGCATCAAGCGTAAATTTATCTGTTTTCCGGTTTACCACATCAGACACGCGCGGTCGTGAAGTGTGTAAATACCGAGCGGCTTCCTCCTGCCGATAGCCTTCCCCCTCTATCCAGGCGCTTATTTCCCCCATCAGTTGCCTTTTAAGCGCGATGATGTGTTCAATCTCTGCATTGGATTGCGTCTGCAACTGCCGGGCCTCGTCAGGGGCAAACCCCAGGTCAGCGAACACATTGCCACCTTGTGGTGTAACATGCCTGGAATGGGTATCAATTGGCTTGGTCATTTTTTCTTACCCCGCTCTTCTATCACTGCGTCATAACGCACTTTGATAATCTGAATATCGTGCTGACTGGTTTTCGCCGTCTTCTTCTGAAAACTGTGCAAAACATAAATAACGTCATTGAATTTAGCCACGTAAATCACCCTAAAAGCCCCTGCAAGGGCATATAAGCGAATTTCACAAACGCCGGCGCCACACCCCTTCATCGGTTTCCAATTGCCGGGTTCTACTCCCTTTTGCACTTTGCTTAATTCAAACCCGGCCGCTCTACGTGCGTCCGCCGGAAACGCTAATAGATCTGCCAACGAGGAGCCACGCCAGTCAATGGCCTTTTCATTCTCATCATCCATGAGCACCACCTCCATATGTATAAAATTTTATACGCACGTGGTGGTAAAAACAACAAATCAAAAATAACTGTCGGTGAATTAAGGCCGATTTCTTGTCGCATCGGCAGCTATACTCAATCTGCTCTGGCGCGCAATTGGCGGGTTGCTGGACAACCTGTTAGGATTAGCCTCTTTTTAACGGAGCCTACCATGAACAAACAGCCTGAAGACTGGCTCGACGATGTCCCGGAGAACACGGACGAGGACGATGACGAGATTATCTGGGTCAGTAAAAGTGAAATTAAACGTGATGCCGAAGCCCTGAAAGACCTGGGGACCGAACTGGTCGAACTGGGTAAAAACGCGCTGGAACGCATCCCGTTGGACGAAGATTTGCGCGCCGCAATTGAACTGGCGCAGAAGATCAAGAAAGAAGGCCGCCGCCGTCAGCTGCAGCTGATTGGCAAAATGCTGCGCGCCCGCGATGTAGAGCCGATTCAGACCGCGCTCGACAAGCTGAAGAACCGCCATAACCAACAGGTTTCGCTGTTCCACAAGCTGGAAGCGCTGCGTGACCGTCTGGTAGAAGAAGGTGATGACGCGATCCCGTCGATTCTGGCGCTGTATCCGCAAGCCGACCGCCAGCAGCTGCGCTCACTGGTGCGTAACGCACAGAAAGAGAAAGCCGCTAACAAGCCGCCGAAAGCCTACCGTCAAATTTTCCAATACCTGCGCGATCTGGCCGAAACCGCCGAATAATCGCCGCCGTCACCACGGGATGAACCCGATTCATCCCCGGTGATGTGCAGGTTCACCGCTGCTTTCACGGATATTGAAACGCAGGCTGCCTTCCAACTCTTCTTCCGCCTCTTCAAACAGCAGGATAATCGCGCCAAAGCGACGTTTGCTGCGGGCGTTGAGATGGGTAAACTCAATCTCGACCGGCAAGCCGATATCCACCGTCACCACGTCCCACAGCGCGTCAAGATTGGCGCCAAACGCCTCATCCAGCGCGAACTTATGCGCGAAGTCGCGGTAAAACGCCGGCAAATCATTAATCTGATTAAAATCGAACTCTACTTTTGCCATCAAGCTCACTCCACCCGAATGAAGTTTTTATAATGGTCACGCGTGACAAAAATCAGGCCATCACTGGAATACAGCAGGCGATCGGCACCGCGCCGACCGCATTGATAATTGATATCCGCCTCGCGCCATACCCGGCTGCGGGCCGTAGGCAGTTGTCCTTCACGGTTTGAGAAACGATCGCCGCCAATCGCCTTGCCCGGCAGCACCGAACACAGATTACCGTTACGTGCATCCCAACCCTGCTCACGCGCCTGCTTCTTGGTAATGTAATAATCCGGCAGCCGCTGATGCTGCTGCAGGTAGCTCACCACCCTTTTCTGCTGCGTCAGTTGGTCAATACTCTGGCCTTCGGCCACCGCCGGCACGTTGGTAATAGCCCGATCGTTACCACGCAGTGCGCTAAAACCGGCAATCACAACGGCGATGACAACCGCCACGAGGATCCGCTTATTCATTGCTGTCCCTGAATTATGGCCTACAAGGGTGCACTGTCACCCATGCTAGTTGGATTTATAGATGAAGAGGATGAAGCAGAGATGACTGGCATGTAACGTTTTCACTTCAGGGAAACCACGCCCCACAACCTGCAACACCCGTTCAAGCTAATCATGCCATTGTGCAGCGCGTCTGGCACTCAGTGCAACTCTGAAACAGGCCTTTATCAGGCAAGTATAGCCCCGGCAGGGGCATTTGGCGTCTCAGTCGATCAGCGCGTGGCGGTAACGGTGCAGCATGTCGGCCAAACGTTTTACCGGTCCGGTAACGCTGAGCGGTGCCTGATAATCCACCAGCTTTTGCTGATAGTCATTCATTTCATCCAGCAGCCGATCGTAATAGTAGGCACGCTTCACGTCGTTCTTGGCTGAAACCACATGGTCGGCGGTTTTGCGGATCTGTTTGTGGAAGGCCGAAAGCTCTTCGCTAACCGGGATCTCTGCCCGCTGCATGCGCTGATGAGCAATGATCAGGTTCAGCGCCAGCCGGTATTTGGCGATGTCGTTCGGGAACATCATCAGCAGTTGGTTAAGCTGCTGATACAGCGCCGGCAGGTGGTTTTGTCGACGAAGCGACGCCTTGGTGGTCAACGCCGAGACCGCGCTGCCGACAAACTGGTTCAGCAGCGTGCGACCGGTACGTTCACGTGAATTATCGCGGATCAGCAGCAGTACCATCAGCCCCACGCAGCTGCCGAGGAACTGACCGAGCGCACCATCGAGAAACTGAGTGACATTGAATTCCATCGGGTTACTCAACACCAAAATGTTGATGGTCCCCGCCAGCAGGCCGAGCGACCCCAGCCGTCTTTTCTGCACTTCGATACCGATGAAAAACGCCAGCAGCCCCAGACTGAGGCACAGCAGTAAAATGCTTTGCTGGGTCGCCGGCAGGATCACCATAAAGAACAGCGAACCGACCGGGATTGCCGCCAGCATGCCCAGCACAAAGTCCATTGCGACCATGCGCGGCGCGGGGGTACGCATCGCCAGCGAGGTGATCACCGCAATGATTACCATAAAGCCGCTGCCGGAGGTCCAGCCGGTCCACAGCCACAGCAGGCAGCCAAAGGCCGTCGCCACAAAGGTGCGCAGGCCGTTAATCATCGCGTGGTGGCCTTCAGCCGAAGTCGGTTTGATCACCACCTCGCTGCTCAACACCCCCTCTTCTACCGCGCTGATGCTGCTGTTGGTATGCACGCCTTTAGCCAACAGCAGGTAACGCGTGGCCGCCCCCACCCAACTGGTGATGGTCAGCAAGGTTTCGTCAGTGCGGTTGGTGGTCAGCACCTGGCGCAACAGCTTCATGCGTTTATGGATTTCCTGCGGGGTGTCCGCCGGTACCATCAGCAGTTCGCGGATATTTTCTTTCACCGCATCCGGGTGATTCAACAGAATTAAATACGTCTCGCAGGCCTGGGTAATCAGCGTCAGCGACAGCGTATGCAACGCCAGAACACGGCGGTTCACCTTTTGCCAGCGCGAAGACTCCATCATCAGGTTGCTGCGCATGCCGTTCAGCGCAGTGGTGCCCTTCACCAGGTTGCTCCAGGCGCGGTCGATATCTTCTTTCTCGGCATTGCTGATGCACATCTGCATCAACCGGTACTGATCCACCAGCAGTTGATCCACGGCGCGATCGATATCTTGTTTGATCGAACGCGGCGAGAACAGCAGATCCGCCAGCACTGCGCTGACGATCCCGAGCACGATCTCGCTACAGCGCTCAATGGCGAACTGCGGGGCTTCCAGCAGGTGGGCCTCGCTGGTGGCGACCGTCACGATAATGATCAGCGCGGTATAGCCGGCCAGCCCCCAGGCATAGGAGTTCTCGACTTTAATCAGCGAGGAAAGCCAGGTGCAAAAACCGGCCCAAATGCAGCACAGCAACAGCATCACGACCGGCGCACGCGCGGTAGTGATGATGATCGCCAGGCCGACGAAACAGCCGATAAAGGTGCCGATGATACGCAACCAGCCGCGGTGACGGATGGCGCCGGAGAAAGGCTCACCGCCCGCCGCAAAGGCCGGGCCGGCGGCCACGATGGCGGCGGTCATCGCCGACCAACGTGGGGTTTCCAGATTGAGATGGAAGCCGACGAACAGGGCAAACACAATCGCAAAGCTGAGCTTGAAGGCAAACCTCAGCCGGATAAAGGTTGGGTTATTCATTAACCGAACTCACGCAGCCGATGCATCAAACGCACAAAAGGCGAGCCGCTGTCGGTAGCGCGATCGTTCTTGCCGGTGATCACCACGGTAGCCGTGGTACCTGCCGGGTATGGATGCAGCTGGTCTTTGTCGTCCAGCAGGATTTTCACCGGCACGCGCTGTGCCAGACGCACCCACTCCAGGTTGCTGTCGATCGACGCCAGCCCTTTGCTGTTCACGGTGCTGCTGCTGTTATTGACGGCGGCAGCCACGCTGTCGACGGTGCCATGCATGATACGGTTACTGCCCAGCGGAGTGATTTCCGCACGGTCGCCCTTGTTCAGGCCATGCAGCTTGGTTTCTTCCAGGTAGGCCAGAATGTAGAAACTGTTTTTCTTCACCAGCGCCACAGCGACAGAACCGCGGGTAATGTACTCCCCGGCATGTACGTTCAGGTTAGTGATCCAGCCATCGGCCGGTGCACGCACCGTGGTGCGTTCCAAATCCAGCTTCGCCAGTTCACGAGTCGCTACTGCCTTCGCCAACTGATGTTCTACGGTTTGCAAAACGTTATTCGCCTGGTCAATCTCCTCCTGCGACATCGCCTGCACGCCCAAGCGAACGCGACGGCCCGCCTCACGTCTTTTCTCCGCTGCCAGGGTCTGGTAATAGGCTACGTCAGCGTTAGCTTCCGCCAGGGCCTGTTGGTAGCGCGGCTGGTCGATCACCAACAGCACCTGTCCTTTCTTGACCAACTGGTTATCCACCAGCGGCACGTCGGTCAGCAGCCCGGTAACGTCCGGCGCTATCGCCACTACATCAGCGGTAAACTTGGCATCACGCGTCCAGGGGGACTCGGTGTAAAACACCCAGGCTTTGAATACGGCGACGATCCCCAACAGGACCAGAATCAGAGTGATCGCGATTCGGGTTATTTTTATTGAAAAATTTTTCACAGCGACCTCAAACGAAAAGACATGAAATCAGATAGAACAAACAGCAGTACAGCGCGGTATTAAACAGCGCTGGATGCCAGACAAAATCGTAAATCCCGGTAGGCTGCAGCAGGCGGCGCAGCAAAAAAAACAGCGCCAGCGAGACCAGCAACTCAAAAAATACCGGGGGAAACGACAGTCCGAAAATGACCATAACCGGAAGCAAACTCATCAATTTTTCCTTATTGTTCACTACACCGGGCGTTAACCTTTATTTCCATTCACATTCTCTTTACATTTTAGCTGACACGCACCACAAATTCCGCCCCAGACAGGTTGTCCAGGCCACGAACCTGAAAAAAAGGTAAACTCTGGAGCGTACATCCGCGATAGGGAATGCGAGGATACCGGAGGGATCGGCCACGACGTCGGCGCCGATCGCACTCGCGCGTTGGTAAGGTCTTTCCACCCGACCCCGTTATATTAGCGTGCTTACTATCAACTCATCAACAATCTGTGATCTAAATCACTTTTAAGCCAGAGTGAATAATGGAAAGATTAAAACGGATGTCGGTATTCGCCAAAGTGGTTGAATGCGGGTCATTTACTGCGGCGGCGCGCCAACTCGATATGAGCGTTTCGTCTATCAGCCAGACCGTCTCCAAACTGGAGAATGAGCTGCAGGTTAAGCTGCTTAACCGCAGCACGCGCAGCATTGGCCTGACGGAGGCCGGTAAAATCTATTATCAGGGTTGTCGGCGCATGTTGCTGGAAGTGAGCGAAGTGCACGAACAGCTTTACGCGTTTAACAATACGCCGACCGGTACGCTGCGCATTGGCAGCTCCTCCACCATGGCGCAAAACGTGCTGGCGACCATGACTGCCGATATGCTGAAAGAATATCCTGGCCTGACGGTGAACCTGGTAACCGGTATTCCGGCGCCGGATCTGATTGCTGACGGGCTGGACGTGGTGATCCGCACCGGTGCGTTGCAGGACTCCAGCCTGTTTTCCAAACGCCTGGGCTCCATGCCGATGGTGGTCTGCGCCGCAAAAAGCTATCTCAGCCAGCACGGCACGCCGCAGAAGCCCAGCGACATGGTCAACTTTTCCTGGCTGGAATACAGCGTACGGCCGGATAGCGAATTCGAACTGATCGCACCCGAAGGCATCAGCACGCGCATTGCGCCGCAGGGACGTTTTGTCACCAACGATTCACAGACCATGATCCGCTGGCTGAAAGCCGGTGCCGGCATCGCCTATGCGCCACTGATGTGGGTGATCGAAGAGATCAAACGTGGTGAAATCGAGATCCTGTTTAAAAGCTATCATGCGGATCCTCGCCCGGTGTACGCCGTGTACACCGAGAAAGATAAGCTGCCGCTGAAGGTGCAGGTGTGTATCAACTACCTGAGCGACTACTTTAAGCGCGTGGCGGAAGTCTATCAGGGGTATCGCTGAGCCAAAATCGGCGTGCCAGAGCGCCAAGCAACAGCAAAACCAGCATGCCCAGCCCCCAAACCAGCCAAACAAGATATCCCGCCCAGGTAAGCAGCAGCGGGAAATAACTCGCCAGCCAGCCTCCCAGTTGCTGCAACAGAGGCAGCCCACTGTCCAGCAGCGCTGGCGGCACCAGGCTAAGCAACCCCGTCAACCGGGGTGCCAGTTCCGCAGAGCCGCTTTGTGCCAGCCCCGTCAACGCCGGCAGCCAGGCCAACACGCCGGAAGCTCCCCAAGCCAGCAACGTCCATAACGCCATGGCCGCCAACAAGACGACCAGACTCCATCCTGATTTGGTCATGGTTGCCCTCCGCTGACCGCCGTACCGCATTGCTGGCAGAAACGGCCCCCCGGCGGCAACGGCGCCGAACACCCACGACAGGTCGCTGACTCCGTTTCGAAAGGTTGGCCGCAGCGGTGGCAGTAACGGGCACCGGGCCGGTTAGGTGCCTGACATTGCAGGCACTGCGGGCCCTGATCTCCATGCTGGTTATAACGGTTACCATGATGTCCGCCCCCGTGCCGCGAACGTGAGTGGCCGCCACCAAAGCCACCTTGTCCCAAAAGCCTTTTCAACATGCTCATCGCACTTTCCCTCTCTGCTTTACGCCAGGGCTCAATGTAAACCCTGGAGTAAACTCCAGGGTAAAGCGCGGCGAGAGAGATTTACGTTTAATTACATCCTTAGAGCAGCAACGCTTTGATGTGGCTAGCAAAAAGCATCATCTGTCATTACCTGGCCTGCTGCCGGTGCGCTATGCTGCGGAGACCTCTCCCTGCATCAGGAATAAAAATGAAAAAAATCATACTGGACTGCGATCCGGGGCATGACGATGCTATCGCCATGCTGCTGGCCTGGGGCAATCCGCAGATCGAGCTGCTGGCCGTCACCACCGTGGTGGGCAACCAAACGCTGGATAAGGTGACCCACAACGCGCTGGCTGTTGCACGCATCGCCAATATCACCGGCGTGCCCTTCGCCGCCGGCTGCCCACGGCCGCTGGTGCGGCAAATCGAGGTTGCGCCCGATATTCACGGCGAGTCCGGCCTGGACGGCCCGGTTTTACCTGAGCCAACGCTAACGCTGGAAACGCGACACGCGGTAGATTTGATTATCGACACCATCATGGCCCATCCGCCAGGCAGCGTGACGCTGGTCCCCACCGGCGGCCTGACCAATATCGCCATGGCAGTTCGTAAAGAACCACGGATTGCCGAACGGGTGAAGGAAGTGGTGCTGATGGGGGGTGGCTATCACGTGGGTAACTGGAGCGCGGTAGCGGAATTCAATATCAAGATAGATCCGGAAGCCGCGCACATCGTTTTTAATGAGAAATGGCCGCTGACCATGGTCGGGCTGGATCTGACCCATCAGGCGCTCGCCACCCCAGAAGTGTGTGCACGCATTGCCGCCATCCACACCGGGCCGGCCAGGTTTGTCGGCGAACTGCTCGAGTTCTTTGGCAAAATGTACCAGCAGGCACAGGGTTTCAGTGCACCGCCGGTGCACGATCCATGCGCTGTGGCCTACGTTATTGCCCCCGATGTGATGACGGTGCGAAAAGTCCCGGTGGATATCGAACTCACCGGCACCCTGACGCTGGGCATGACGGTAGCCGATTTCCGCGCAGCGCCGCCGCCCGACTGCCATACGCAGGTGGCCGTAACGCTGGATCAGGATAAATTCTGGGGCTTGGTGGTGGATGCTTTGGAAAGGATTGGGGACGTGAAGATTTAAGCTGCGGCTTTGCGGTATTGGTGGACCGGGTGGCTTTGGATAGCACCCGGCCTGGGTGTATCGGGGAGAATAGGCTAGTGCTTTAATAATACCGTTAATTGGCTATCCAACTGCCTAAGACAGTTATCCATATATTCCGTGGTGACCTGCTTCACCATCGCATAATCACTGGCTTGCCATTGTGTCAGTGATGCCGAACGCGGGGTTGGGCTACATTTAAATTGGTCAAAGGCTGAGAGCATATTTCCCCCCTCTGGCCGTTTATAAAAGGTCACAGCGTAGCGCAGTTCGAATTGAGTATCACTTTTCGCCAGCTCTTGATAAACCAGCAACCACTTGGCGGGGGTGATATTCAAATTATTCTTGTAACTGTAACCGGCACCGTTCTTTTGCAACCAGTCGGCGATAGCTACCTTGGCTTTAGGCACCAGATAACTTTTGGTCGGTTCTGGCAAAGAATCCACACTGCTGCCTTTCAAGGTATCCTTACTGAAAGTACTGACAGAAAGACCACCCGCGAGCACCGAGGTTAAAACCGATAGCCCCACACCGACACCCGTATCGGCCTGGGTGACAATACGCAGCTTGGTATCGGCATATTGATTATTGTTATTTTCAGGTAGAGCAAAAAAAGTCTTTACACCAATGTTACTACCGTTAGTGGCGGTTATTTTTTCTACATTATTGGTTGATGAACAGGCAGTTAATAATAGAAAACTGCTTACCATAGAAACATACATAACTTTTTTCATTACTGCTCCTTGTTAGTAACAACACCAACATCATGTTGGGTATTTATTAATTTTTAAGGTTTTCTTTTTTATGGATTCCAAATCTGAAGCCAACAACTTCAAATTGCTTTCTTTGCCAAACTCAATAATACACCCATCAAGTTTACTTTTAACGATATCCTTCACTTTCTGGTATCCACTCAATGACCACTCGTCTAGTGGATAGGATCCCGTTGTAAATGAACAATCAAACTTATAATTTCCTGAATTTGATGCGGAAACATTCATCGCATAAATAAGTTCATAATTACTACTGCCGGCCAGCTCAGTATATACCAAGTAAAATTCAAAATACCTTATACTTAGTGGATAATTTCGATAGTCAGCATTATCTTTTACATAGAGGCTATCTTTTATCACCCTATTGATATTAGGCAAGAAATAATCAACTGAAGGATTGCCAACGGTGTTTATTTTACTCCCTTTTAAATCATGTTTACTAAACGTTGATTGTGACGTATTACCGCCAAGTAAAACTGTTAGCAAAAAAGTTGCGGCTTTAGCTGCTGCCACACTTGAAGTATCACTCTTAGTAATGACTCGCAATACGGTATCTGATGGAGCCTGATAGTCAGTTTCTAAAAGCTGAAAGCTTTGAGTTTTAACATAACCACCTGATTTTAACTTAATAACCTCCTCATTACTGACTTTACTTAATGGTTTTTCAGGCCCTGTATTGGCGCAACCGAACAAAAGAAACGTTAATAAACAAGCAGATTTTGCATTTCCATATTGCATAAATCATCCTTATTAAAACAATATAATAAAAAACTTATAAAAACTCCTTACTCAAGGTTACCCTCTTCCAACTCATCGAATACTAAATCATCCAATCATAATTCTTAACGCTATTAATGTGCTAATAACCGCCCTTTTTCTTTCAAGAGCTCGAAGATGCGTTTATAGACGATCTCGCCGATCGGCTGCGCCTGCTTCAGCCGGTTCTGCTCTTTCTCCTTGTCGAAGATCGGCCCGATGCTGCCATTGGCGTTATCCGTATCCCGACACCGCAGCCTTGATTGCGCCTTCTACGTATCTTTTAGAACAGCAAGCTAATCATCAACGGTGACTGGCTCAGCAAGTACGGTATCACCGACGCGGAACCGCTAGAGATCACTGCCGCACCCGGTGTGATCAGGTTGCGGCGACGAGAAGATGGCGTTTTCAGGGCTTAGAAGCAGTCCCCCCGCCAAGGCCGAGGGTACTGCTTTAATTCAGAAGATCCGTTGATACATTGCCAGTCTCGAAGAACTCCTTGAAGGTCCTGACAACAAGATCGAAGTCCTTTGTAAGCTGGCGCTCAGGCCAGTAATTACCATGAATCATTATCTTATTGTCTATTTTTGACATATCCCAATATGAGCGAACATCAGAGTCACTTTCTGAATACTCCAACAATGTTAATAAATAAAAGCCATTTTCTGTAGATACATCAAGTTTTGCTGGGCCAATATCAGGGTCAGGCAATACCGTCAACCTTACAGTGCCTTCTTTACCTTTTACTTTTAGCAACAACTCTTTAATATCATCCCAGTCAGGCCTACGTATTCTGGTAAAAGAGTTTTTGTTACTAAGGTGAAAATCAGCTTCAAACTCTTTTTTCAGATAATCTGGCTCAACATCTATATTCATAATTCTATTTCCTAATGAATTTTTTCATACCAGATTCCCAATACAAAACATCACCACTCTTTTCTTCATATATCGTCAGTGACTTTAACCCTGATTTTGCAGCCATGGTTTTTACATCACTGAGACAGTAAGTACAGAGTGCTTCCCCACTCACTGACATAAGCATATCTTTGCCATTAGTCATCCCTTTTTCATAGGCTTGTTGGATCACACCAATTTCTGCATGAGCGGTTCCCATGTTTCCATTAGGAAAGTTTTTATTAGGTTCCTTCACTATCTTAGCCTGCACAACATCATTGATAAGGGTCGGTTTATTAAAATCTGCTAACTGTGAAGGTCTGATTCCCTGGTTGGTATCCGTGAACTTGCTGCCATCAACATTACCTTTCGCAACGACCTTCACATTCGCATCTACAATCTTGCCAAGTTGCTTCGCCGCTGCCGCCCCAAGTATCGGGGTAACCGAAGCAATAATAATATCGGCTCCCTGCTTCAACTCGGCATAATCTTTGGCTGTTGCGTAATCAACTCCTTTCGTTGTCATAAAGAAGTTGATCATTGCGTCCTGGATCTGCTGTTTATTCTGCGCATCAACACTGGTGATATTCAGCAGGTTTACTATCTGGCCGTAAGCATCCGCGTATTGCTGGCTCGCTTTCGAGTTGTAGTTACCAAGGCCCTCATACCCTTCTTTCGCCTCGATAGCCTTCAGTCTCGCACCCGCGCAAGCCGAACTCCCGGCATTGCCGTTACTACAAGCATCGATCACTGCCTTGTCGCTGGCGATATCCTTTTCACGCAGTTCATTAACTTTCTGCTGGGCCTGCTCACGCTCTGCCGGGTCTTTGCTGCTCTGGAGTTTCTGCTTCGCCAGCTCAAGCTCTGTCTTTTCAGACACGCTCAGGAAGTTATTCTCGGTCGCATTCTTACTGGCTTGCGAAGCTGTTACCGCCCCTGCCGTACTGTCTGAGGCTATCCCCCCTGCCAGTCCTGCCGCCAGTTGGCTCAAAGCACTGACCTCCTGCTTCTCACCTTCTGTCAGGCTGCTTATGTCACGCCCCGGGAACCTTATCTCTACTATCACCCGCGCGGCCAGCTCGCCACCGCCCGCACCCACCGCACCGGCTACCGCAGACTGGTTGTTCAGTTGCGCAGTTATCGCCCCCAATAACGCATGCGCCATTGCGTTCGCTGTCACGTTATCTTCACCGACCCGTGCCTTGATTTCTCTCGCCAGATACGGTGCCGCTCCGCTCGCCAGGGCGCCGGCCAGATTGTTCCCCGCCAGAGCCTGCAGCACGCCCGTTACGGCTTGTGCGGCCCGCTGCATATCGCTGCCGGTGCCGTATTTCTGCATCTCGGCCTGATATTCCGGCGTTTTACGCAACGCTTTCGCATCCAGCCCCGGGTGCTTGTCCTTCGCCTTCTGCAAACCATTGATATCACCCTGGGTACGGACAATATCCATCGTTTGCCCGGCGATCTCGCCGATCAGCTGCGCCTGCTTCAGCCGGTTCTGCTCTTTCTCCTTGTCGAAGATAGGCCCGATGCTGCCATTGGCGTTATCCGTATCCCGGCTCAACGCATTCACATCTTGCTGCTGATTGGCCCGATCGCGAATAACCACGCTACCGCCCGACACCGCAGCCTTGGTCGTGCCTTCTGCGTGCCCTTTATTGCCCGCACCCGGTGTGATCCGGTTGCGGCGGCGGGAAGTTGGGGAGTTTAGGGCTTAAAGACAACAACCCCGGCCAAGGCCGGGGTTGTTGTTAATTACTGATTGATATTGAAGGACTAATGGAGGCTAAAATATCTATAACATCGTCCACAGTTGAGAGCATATAATGAACGACATCATCGTGTATATTACCGTTTTGTTCATTAAACCATTCTATATACTTAGATTTTTCAACGATATAAAGCCCTGTCAGCATCAGCCCTTTCTGCTCTTCCTGCATTTTCAATAGGTCACCTTCATCAGTCACCCGGAAGGAATAAATCCAATCGAACAGCACCTTAACTTTGCTGCTCTCAGCGTTATCCCCTGAAGATAAAATCAGCTCAAGGGAGCCAGAGGAATATCGAAAATCCTCTAGTTGACTATCTTGAAGAGAACCCTCAGCAAGGGGAATTTTAATCAATTTTTCAGTCATATATGATTACTCGTCATACCTAAACTTGATCCTATTCTTCCCTGATTGGATCTCCAATGTTGGCCGACCATCAGTACTACGCTCACGTACGATAACCGTTCGCCCATCGGGTAGCTTACCGACCCTTCCACCTGGTATGTCTTTAATTTCTGTAGGAGATAAGGCATCAAACTCTTTGTTAGCAGCATTACTACCGCCTGTTCTTTCGAAGAGTTTTGAACGCCCCGTAGTCTCATTCCCTTTCGATGATGTCGATGTTAAATCATCAACAGTAATATTCTGCTTTTCACTGTTCCGCGCATTTTCTTCATCCTCCGGCCCATGGCCGCCCGGAGTTCCCGATCCCGCCCCACCCAGCTCTGCTTTATCCTCATCCGTCAGATCCTTCGCCACATTCGGCTGACGCGCGTTTTCTTCCCGTGACTTATTCAGATCCGAACCGTCATCCGCATCCCAGGCTTCATTTCCGCCGGTACTATTGATGGACGTATTCGGCACTGCAACAGGTGGTAGAACCGGTGCTGGCACAGCCAAGAAATTATTCTCCACCGCATTCTTACCGGCTTGCGAAGCCGTTACCGCCCCTCCAGCACTGTCTGCCAGCAGCCCGCCTGCCAACCCTGCCGCCAATTGGCTCAGCGCGCTGACATTTTTCCTCTCAGCTTCCGTCAGCGCCGACGGATCTTTACCATAATACTGCTCGCTGATAATTTTAGCAGCCAGTTCTCCGCCTGCCGCCCCTACCGCACCTGCCAGTGCGCTGTTGTTCGAAACCAATGCAGCCAACGCACCCGCTACCGCATGCGCTGCCAGATTCGCCGCCGCATTGCCCTGCGTTCTCGCTTTGATTTCACGCGCCAAATAAGGAGCCAGCGCACCGCCCGCTGCCGCGCCAAGATTGCCACCGCTAATCCCACCCAACGCCGCGCTGATGGCTGAGCCCGCCAGCCAAAAATCACTGCCGACCCCGTACTCTTTCATCGCTGCCCGGTACTCTGGTGACGCCTCCAGCATTCTCTCGCGTTCCTGGGCGCTGGCGCTCAGATAGGCCGGATCCTTACTCAGTTTCTCTGCTGCTGCACGCTGCGCCTGCAGCAGCTGTTTGTTGCTGTAGTCGCTCACCAACTGCGTCGCCAGTTGGGTCATTCCTTGGGTAAAGGCCTGATTATCCTTAACTTTCTGTTCATCAAAAATTTTATTGATACGGCCGTTGGCATTATCCGTATCCCGGCTCAAGGTTGCGACGTCCTGCTTCTGTTCTGTCTCATTGCGAATAGTGATAGTGCCTGCGGCTACCGCAGATTGCGTGATACCGGATGCTTTGCCCTTGTCCTTCGCCAGACCGCCACCAGTGGGTCCACTGGTCGAAAGACCAAATCCGCTGCTATTGGCTTTATATTCGGCTTTGTTATCTATCGCATTCCACCCCAGCGTCCCCGTAGAAAGTTGGTTTCTGCTGCTGTCAGCAGTCGACGCTATCACTCCACCATTCAGCTGCGTATGATTAGTGACATTGATCTCAAACCCTTTATCACCCGCAAACACACCGCTTTGATCGCCGACGCTGGCATATTTGCTGTCGATTTTAGTCTGGTTCATATTCAGCGAGGCAGAACCGCTCATTGAACCAAAGGTAAAGCTTGCACCACCGCTAACATCTTTCTGCCAGCTGTGATAATCGTCGGTATCCTGCAAGCTGCCGATAAACAGTTCACCGCCTACATCCATCTTGACCTTGTCACCGAGCAACTGTGCACCAGCAAGCGTAGTATTGCGTTCGCTGCTCGTCCTCAGTTCGTCTCGTGCATTTATCCGTGAGTTAACGTATTCGGTACTCTTACCGTCGGATGCCCCCTTCGATTGATAACCACTGGCCGAAACGCCAATGCCAGTCTCATCGCCAAGTGAAATATGTACCCCTGCATTCCAGCCGCTGCTGTTATTTTTGCTGGTCTGCTCACGGTTGTTTTCTGCGGCATCCACCAGAAGATCATTTTTGGCTACAAGCGTCACCTTGTTACCGGTGATTCCGCTACCGCTGACTCGGAGATCGCCGCTGGTACCTTTTGAGCCGGTAGCCATAAAGATGGCATCTCCCCCGACAGCCACGTTACTGCCGCGCACCTGGTTCTGTGTCAGTTCAGACTCGGAAACACTCTTACTGGCGCCAACGCTAAGTTGCAACTTCACGCTATTGGAAAGCTCACCTTTCGCCAACCCTTGCGCCTGATCGGCATTGGCCTCGGAGTTTATCCAACCAGCGCGGACCGCCTGCACCGCATATAAAGCTTTCAGCCTGTCATCACCGTTTTCATTAGCTCGCTTCAGCGAATCATTAATCGCCAACAAGGTATCGGTTATAGGGCTGGAAACTGACAGCGTTAACCCACTTTGCTTCTGCTCATAACGTTCTCTGTTGCGCAGCGCGTCACTGCCCGGGTCGATAGTGATTTCGCCCGCCACTACGTTAAGGTTCTTATCCACAATCACATCTGCGCCACTGATATGCACCTTGCCGAGCGCTTCGATATCTACGCTGCCGCCGGTCGAGCCTAGGATGCTGACGCTCTGGCTTTGGGTGGTGCCATCTTCGTTCAATTGATGACGCGAAGATTTACTGCCGAGGGTCACGCCGATGCCGCCGCCGCTGAACACACCGCTGGTTTTTTTCTCATTCAGCCGGTAACGGGATTGCTCCTCGGTGGCGGCAAAAATACCGATGTTATTGTCGGCTTTTAATGTGACCTGGCCGTCGCCCACCACCGTCGAGCCCCGTACGGTCAGATCGTTAGTGGCCTTGAGCAAAACGTTGTCGCCACTCAGTACCGTTCCTTTCTCATGGGTCGCGTAGTCCTCCTCCACCGTATGGGTGGTGGTTTTGGACATAAACCCTTTCTTGACCTTGGTCTCTTCGAAGAAGCTGTAGTCACTTTCAGCTACGCTGTCCACCACGATATTACGGTCGGCGTTAGCCACCAAATTGCCACTGACCTGTGCTTGCGTCCCCTTGAAGATGAC
Organism: Serratia sp. OS31; assembly: GCF_014164835.1. Classification (NCBI taxonomy): domain Bacteria; kingdom Pseudomonadati; phylum Pseudomonadota; class Gammaproteobacteria; order Enterobacterales; family Yersiniaceae; genus Serratia; species Serratia sp. OS31. The sequence continues at coordinate 161,081 of NZ_JACJFQ010000006.1, forward strand.
ATCCTGGTCGGCATCAACGCGCAAACTGCCGCCGGCGATTTCGGTGACCTGTTGGCGTATGGACTCTTTCACTCGCTGCTGGCCGCCGCCATGGCTTGCCTGATACTCCCGGCTTTCCACGCTGTTGAGATTTACGTCTCGCTTGCCACTCAGGAGGATGTCGCTGTCGCTCACCAACATCGCTGCCTGCGAGTTCAAATCACGCTCGGCATGTAGCGTCATATTTCCACTACTGGTGATGATGCTGCGATCGGCACTGCTGCTGATGCGCTCGCTATTATTGGTTTTATCAATGGATTCTGTGCGATTGACAAACAGGTTGATATCACCTGTCGCCTGCAGGTTCATCGTGCCGTCAGAGGCGAGCCTCGCGCCGATAACATCGATATTTTTGTCGGCACGCATGATCAACGCATCTTCTGCGCTGATGACAGCAGTATCGCCAACTTCGGTACGCGACAGGGACAACGTCTGGCCGCCCTGAGTCCCTGTGGCATCCCACTGGCGAGCCTGGGTTTTATTGATAATGCTGCCATCCAGGCTTTCAATCGCGACCCGCTTGCCGCTGATGGTCGAGCCGATATTGCTGATATCGCCAATGGCGCTGAGCTGCAAATTGCCGTCAGCGTCGATCAGCCCCTGGTTAAGGTTGCTGATACCCGTTTTACTATTAACGTTGAGCCGTTCACCCCCTTGTAGCGAGCTGCCGTCATTACGAATACTGCCGCCGTTCAGGTTAACGATATTGCCGGTGATCACGCTGCCGTTGAGCTGGGCGGCGTCACCTTTGGCCAAATAGAGTTTGGGCGCCAACACCGTTTGGCCGTTGATCGTTACCTTCTCCCACCAGACGATGCTTTTCTCCAACTGCGCAACCTGGGCCGGCGTCAGGCTAACGCCAAACTGCAAGTTCAGGCCGCTCTGCGCTTGTGCGGCGTTGTCGATCAACTGCTGCATCTGCGCCAAATCGGAGCCGATACCGTTGAGATAGCGCTTGCCGGTCTGGCTGAGCATGGCGTTGCTGATATAGCGAGTATCGAACGCCGCATCCCCCAGGAACCGATAGTCGTAGTCCGGATTAAGTCGTAGCCGATCGAGGAAGTAGGCCGAACCGATAAACTGTTTTTCATCGGTAAAACGGCGGTCGTTTTCACGCGGAGCGGCACCCGGCTGTTGGCCCAGCATGGCGTAGAGATCGTTGAACAGGCTGTTATCCAACTGCCCCAGGCCGTCCAGTTTCGGGTTGGTGGTGATCAGGTATGGGCTGTTGGGATCCGCGCTGATGACAAAACGGCCGCTATCCCCGCCTGGCAGTGGGTAGTCCGCCAGGGCTACGGCGTTATTACCCAGCGAGCCCAGGGCCGCCTGCAGGTTGTCTTTCCACTCCGCTGAACCGAAGGCAACGCTCTGATCCGCCGCCAGTTCCTGCTGTTGAACACCGCTGATAGCCTCCGGCTGCTGCAGGCTGGCCAACGTTGGTCTAGCCAGGGTATGGCTCAGGCTGCCTGCGTTCGGTGTCACCATGCTGTTGCTGATATCGTCGGTAAAGCTGACGTTGACGGCACCACCAGCCTGGATCACGCTGCGATAAACAGCGGTGTTTTCGCTCTGGTACTCTGGCTGTCCGGTCAAGCGGTACTGAATGGGGGTATTGACGTTATCACGGATATAACTGCCGCTCTTTTTGAAGTCAGCCAGCGAGCGGTGTTTGTCGAAATCATACTGCGCGATTTCGCCGTCATAACGGTAATTCAGGTATTTATTCTGGCTCCCTGCCTGGGTGCTCTCATTGTTCAGCGAGCCGCCACTCAGCGAGATATCACCGTTGGCCAGCATGTCGCTGGCAATATTGTCAAAACGCGCAATGGTCCCGGCAATGTCCTTTCCTGAGGCAATACGCCCGGCGCCCCCGTTTGCCGTGACGGTTACGCTGGATGATTCAACCAGGATCTTTTTATCTACGGCTGGCGCTTTGGGCGCTAAATAATAGTAATCATCAACGGAACCGTTGCCATGCCCCATGCTGCCGCCGGTGCGTACCGTTTTGATGTAATAACCAAGCTCGCTTTCAGCCAGATCCCCCAGTTTCATATTGACCAGCGTCTGGCCGTTCCACAGCGGATCTTTCGCCGTCGTCTGCTTTTCAGTGCTCACCGACCAGCCATCACGCTGATTGAGCAAATGCGCGGTGTTGATCTGAATATCGCCATTTTCGGTCTCGATGGTGCCGGAGGTGTTGACGATTTCGCTGTTGGCGTTGCCGGCCGCGTCTTTTTGCATCCACAGGCTGTTGCCTGCCAGGATGTCGCCGCGCTGGTTAGTGATGCGCTCCGCCAACAGTTGCACATCACCACCGCCGTACAACATGCCGATGTTGAGCAGGTGGTTAGCGGCGCTCAGCAGCAAATTGCCGGCGGTACCGATAAACCCGTTGTTGTTGATGTCGCCATGGCTCAGCAACTGTACCCAGCCGCCGGACTGCAGACTGGCGGTGCCGTTTTGCGTGATGCCGGCGGCTTCGATACGCACGTCACCGCTTCCGCCACGCAGGGTACCGGCATGGATCAACTGGCCAGCGCTACGCACATCGATGCCCTGGCCCTGGAGGGTACCCAGCAGCACAACATCACCGTCGCTGCTCAGGGTCAGCTTTTTACCTGCCGCCAGGGTGCCATTCTGGGTGAAGGCTTCCTTTAACGTCAGCGTAATATTGCCCAGCGCCGCCAGTTGACCGTACTGATTCAGCAGGTTGCTCACCAATGTCGCATCGCCGCCGCTGAACAGCTTGCCGTTCTGGCGGTTATCTATCTGCTGCGCGTTAACGCTCATCTGGCTTGTCGCCAGTAGCGTGCCGGCATTATCCAGGCTGCCTGTCTGCAGCGTTAAATTGCCGCCCTGCAAGGTTCCCACATTATTCAGAGCATCGAGCGTAAACCGGGTATCGCCGATGCCGCTCAATGTGCCGCTGTTATCCAACCGGGTGCCTTCGAACGTCAGGCTATTGGCCTGCAGCCAGCCGCTGTTATTCAGCGAAGGCGCTTGAAGATCCAGTGCGCCGCCGACGATCATTTTGCCCGAGTTGATCAACTGACGATCCAACCGCAATACGCTGCCGCCGTCTCCCTGCAGATCCCCAACGTTGTTTACCTCTGCCGCCTCTACCCGCAGGGTTCCCAGGCTGCGCACCGTGCCGCCGGCCAGGTTATGGAATATGCCACTCAGCGTGGCCTCCAGGTTTTTTTGCCCCTGCAGCCTGCCGGTGTTGGTCAGCTCGGCGGCTTTTAACGTCAACTCGCCTGCCTGTACATGACCCTGATTGTTCAAGGTCAGTGCCGTCAGATCCGTTTTTCCACTGGAGAAGATCTTGCTGTTGGTTTCCGTCTTCAGGCTGTCGCTGAGATCCAAATGGATCCCTCCCGTACCTGCCTGCAACACGCCTTTATGATCCAACTGCTGAGCCGCCAGCCTGATGCTGCCGCCCTGCCATACTCCGTCGTTATCGACGGTCGCCGCGCCTACCGTCAGTTCCCCTTCGCTGAGCAGCTTGCCGCTTACTGTGTTGTTCAGATCCTTTTGCAGCTGCAACGCCAACTGCCGTAGACCAATCAGATTGCCGCTGTTGTTCACCGTGTTGGCCGTGACGGTGGTCGCCGCACCCTGCGCTTCCCCCTGATTGCTGATGCTGTCGGCCGAAAGCTGCAATGCGCCCTCGCTCAATACCTTGCCTTGGTTATTCAGCGTGGCCGCCGTCAGTTTTAGTGGGCCCTGGCTCAGCACTTGCCCACTGTTGTGCAGCGTCTGTCCTACCGTTGCCGTCAGCCCATTTTCCCCCAGGGCGCTGCCGGTGTTGGCCCAACCTTGTACGCCGATATCAATGTTTTGTCCCTGTAGCTTACCGGCGTTGTTCAAGCGTTCCCCCTGTAGCGCCAGCGTCCCTCCGGCCAGCACTCGCCCTACCAGGCGGTTTTGCAGATCTTTCGCTGTAATCTCCGCCAGCCCCTTGGCCTGTATCAGCCCGCTGTTCTCCACGTCTTGCGCCGTGAGCTTCATGCTGTTTGCCGCTAGGGTACCGGTGTTGTTCAACGTTGGAGCCTTTAACGTCAGCGTATTGTCCGCCACCAGCTTGCCCTGGTTACCCACCGCTTCGCTAAAGCTCAGTTCCATTTCGGAGGCGCCGAGCTGCCCGCTATTGACCAGGGTAGTGCCATTCGCCAGCAGCCGTTTACCGGCCAGCAGCTCGCCTTGTTGATCGAGTCGATCTACCTTCAGCGTGAAGCCATTATCGGCCTGCAGATGCCCGCGCTGACGCAGTGAACCACCGCGCCAGTCAATATTGAGTGCATCGATTTGGCCGCCGTTATCGGCCGTCGCGGCGGAAAAGTTCAAATCCCCCAAGGTGTTAAAGACGCCCGCCAACTGCGCGTCTTGCGTAACTTTTAACGCCATGCCCTGTTTGGCCTGGGTGCGAGCGCCTGCGGTGGTCGACAAGTTCCGGCTGTCCATCGTCAGGGCGAGTTCGCTGGAAAGCAGCCCACCCAACCGCACGTCATTAGCCTGAATGACAATATCGCTATCACTCAGCAGCGATGAGCCTGCAACCGTGTTCAGCACGCCGCTGTTAAGAGTAATGCCCTGTTTGCCGCTGGCGCTGCCCGCCAGCAAGAATTCCCCTGCCTGTACGGTCAGGGGGCCATCTGCAGACAGGGAGCCCGCAACGTTAAGCTTGTCGCGCACCTGCAACTCAAGGTGCTGTCTGGCCCCGATGGCCCCCTGGTTATCGACGTTTTTGGCGGTGATCCGCTGTACACCGCCCGCTTGCAGCTGCCCCCGGTTATCAAGCTGTTCGCCGATCAGCGTCTGCGCACCCTGTGCCTGTATCCGTCCGCTGTTGTTCAGGCTCTGTGTCTGAATGTAGCTGTCGCGGTTGGCGGCCAATTGGCCGCTGCTGCTAAGGTTATTGGCCTGCAGGTGCAGATCGCGTCCGGCAGTCAGGGTGCCCTGCCAGTCGCCGTCACCATTAAGCGTCATATTGATGTCGCCCTCGGCGATCAGGCTGCTGTCTTTGGCGCTGCTCAGGGTGCCTGCGGTCAACTGCAGTTTGCCGTCAGTACTGGCTTTGCCCGCCTGTAATTTGCCTGCGGCGCTAAGCTGCATATCGCCTTTGGCGTTCAACGAGGCCTTGTCCAGAGCCAGTTCGCCCCGGCTGTTCAGGCTCATCGCCTGGCCGGCCTTATGGTTGCCGCTCAGCGTCATTCCTGCCGCCGTAGCAATCAGGCTCCCCTCTGCCAGCGCATTATTCAGCCGCAGTTGCCCATTGGCATCCAATTGAATATCGCCCTCACGCGCATTGAGGTTGCCGAGGTTGACCCCGACGCCCTTTTCACTGGAGACCAGGTGGATACGGTTGGCGTACATGCCGCCAAGCGCACCGGTATCAATCGCCACCTTGGGCGCCTCGCCGCTAGCATCGACCCGGTTGGCCCCGAGGGTGACGCTGAGGTCTTTGGCATGCAGTTGCGCGTTGATTTCGGTTGCGCGGGCGATCAAGGCGAACCTGTCGCTCTTGCTAGCGTCCAGCCCTTGGCCCTGAATGGTGATCGCCCCCTGAGTGACCTCCAGCGCCTGCAGCTTGCCGTCGGCTCCCAGCACTGGCTTGCCGGTCGTCAGCGTCGCGTTGGGGGTATTGATAAAGCCGCAGCCGTCGCAGGTGATGCCATAGGGGTTGGCGACTATCACGCTGGCCTGCTTGCCCGCGACCTCCAGATAACCGCGCAGCTGTGAAGGGTTCGGTGCCACCACCTCATTGATGATGGCCTGCGCTTCCCTGCCGGCCTGCAGGTTGGGGTTGTTCTGAATCAACCCTCCAAGCTGGCTCTGATTGAGCTGGCCAGTGGCGTTGTTGAGGATCGTCCCCTCTTTGCCAACGTTGAAATCGTTGTATTTATTATGCGAAATACCGGCCTGGTTCGGCGTGGCGATATTGATTACCGGCACGCCATTGGCGGCCTGATCCACTCGGGTATTGCCTTCGGCTACGTTCACGCCTTCAGCCAGTGCCGGCAACAACGGCTGCCCGGCCAGCAATGCGCACAGGGTATAGCTCAGTAGGCGCTGGGGAATATTAAGGTTTTGATTATTATTATGTTTCATCCTTGAAACCTTCCTGTGCGTTAGCGTTAAATAACGATATTGATCCGGTAATAGACCGAAACACGGTCCGGCTTCATTCCATCCGGGTAAGCCAGTGGCCAGCCGACGGTCAGTTGACTGCTGAAATAACGTCCACGGCTCTCCAGCCCCAGGGCACCGCCCCACAGCGTCCCCGAGGCATTGGCATCCAGCGCATCACGGTGCAAATAGCCGCCGTCCAGCGCCGCCAGGGCGTTAATACTGCCGACGTACGGCAAGGTCACCAGCGCCCGGTTAACTTCATTACGCCAGTAGCCACCCTTGTCACCGGAAAGATACTGCTCCTTGAAACCACGTACCGAGCTCTCACCGCCGATGGTCAGACGCTCGCTGCCGTACAAGCGGTGATTGCTCCACTGGCTGTACAGGCTGGTGAGGTAAGTCCAATCCTGTGCCAGCGGCAGGTAGTAGCTGCCGGAAAGCGAAAGTTTGTGAAATTCGGCGCGGGGGGCTTCCTTGATTTTGCCGCTGTCGTTCTCCGCCCCTAGCCAGGGCACCCCGCGGCTATAGGCCGGGTTCAGCGTGGCGAAACCGCCCAACAGCTTTTGGCTGTGGCTGGCACCCAGCGTCACGCTGGTCAGTTTGCGGCTGCTGCTTTCCAGCCGGGTGTCATTGAGATAATTGCGATTGACGCGGTGAATGACCCCCAGCGACAGGCCGGTTTTCATTTCGCCGTCACGGAACAGCACCCGCGAAACGCCCAGCCGGTGGGTCTGGCTGTCACCGCTGGAACGCCAGTCAAAACCCCGGTTGCTGAGGGTGGCCAGGTAGTCGCTGTAGGAATAGTTGTAATCCAGCGTCCAGTAGCCGTAAGGCAGGCTGACGCCGGTCTGCACGCTGCGCGCATTGTGATCGTTGGCGAAATCGCTGCTGCGGGCACCGGCGACAAACCATTGATCCGCCAGCCCCAGCAGGTTATTGCCGGTCAACGATCCGTTGATCTGGCCGGTGCCGGTGCTTTTTTGCCCGCTGTTGTCGAACCCCGCCCCTAGCATCAGAGGAAACTCAGGTTTGGCGCTCAGATTGACCACCGAGTAACCCGGCCGGCTACCCGGCAGAATTTCTATCTGCACCGGCTGCTGACGCAGACGGTTGATCTGTTCCATGCCCTGCTCGATATCACGCAGATTAAGAATCTTGCCCTGCAGGCCCGGGAAGGCCATTTTCAGCATGCGATCGTCTTGTTGTTCCAGCAGAAGGTTCTCCAGCCTGCCCTCCAGCACCAGCAACCGCAGTTCGCCGCGCGACAGATCCTGTTCGGTCAGGAATGCGCGGCTAGTGATATAGCCACGGTTGATATACCAATCGGAGATCTGCTGCACCAGCGTCTGGATTTGCCCCAGATTCAGACATTGCTGCAGATAAGGCTGCGTGAGTTTGCGTTGCGCGCTGGCGGGCAGATGAGCCGCGCCTTCCAGCCGGATATGGGCGATGCTAAAGCAAGGTCCGCCAGCGGTGGCGCTGGGTTTTGCAGGGGTCGGCCAGGCCGGCGTCAGGCTACGTTGCAGTTCCTGCCGCTGCAGCTGGTTTTGCTCCAGCAATTCGCGCTGCTGTTGTTGAATGGTGTCACGATCTGCCGGGCTAAGCAGGTTTGCGCCCGCCGCAGAGGAAAAGAAAATGCACAGCAAAGCTGTCGAGAGCCGTTGAGTCACTGAATCCATTCAGAAGATCATCCGTGTGTTTTTTCAGCATTTTAACGACGGAAGGGAGAATGTAACAAGCTGTGAATCATTAGCCGGAGAGCTAATTAGGGCGAGCGAAACAGAAAGTTCTTAGGGGAAACCGCAGAAAATAGCTTCAAATAGTTAAATCTAATTTATTGATTTACTGAGGCTGGGAAAAATAGTGAATCGCTCTTAATTTAAGCGAAGCCAACCTATTGTCGTTAATGCGATGCAGGCCGCAAAATGGCGTTTGATAGGGGCCGGGATCCGGCCCCAGGAGACAATTATGCGGTACCGCCAACGGTCAGGGTGTCCAGCTTCAGGGTCGGCTGGCCGACGCCCACCGGCAGGCTTTGCCCTTCTTTGCCACACACGCCAACGCCTTTATCCAGTGCCAGATCGTTGCCGACCATCGAAATCTGCTGCATCGCCTCAATACCGGAGCCAATCAGCGTAGCGCCTTTCACCGGTTTGGTGATGCGGCCTTTTTCAATCAAATAGGCTTCGGTAGTGGAGAACACGAACTTGCCCGAAGTGATATCCACCTGACCGCCGCCGAAATTCGGCGCATACAGGCCGTACTCAACGCTGGCGATGATCTCTTCCGGCGTCGACTTACCCGCCAGCATGTAGGTATTGGTCATGCGCGGCATCGGCAGGTGCGCATAAGACTCGCGGCGGCCGTTTCCGGTCGGCGCAACGCCCATCAGGCGCGCATTGAGCTTGTCCTGCATGTAGCCTTTCAGGATACCGTTCTCAATCAGCACGTTGTACTGGCCCGGTACGCCTTCGTCATCGATGGCCAGTGAACCACGGCGCCCTTGCAGAGTACCGTCATCCACCACGGTGCAAAGCTCGGAAGCCACCAACTGGCCCATCTGACCGCTGAACACCGACGTACCGCGACGGTTGAAGTCACCCTCCAGGCCGTGGCCCACCGCCTCATGCAGCAGCACGCCTGGCCAGCCGGCGCCTAACACCACCGGCATATTGCCCGCCGGGGCCGCAACGGCAGAAAGGTTAATCAACGCCATGCGTACCGCCTCTTTGGCATAGGCATCGGCGCGAACGTCACCCTCGACGACTTCCAGGAAATAGTCATAGCCAAAACGACCACCGCCGCCGCTGGAACCGCGCTCACGCTTGCCGTCTTGTTCCACCAGCACGCTGACGGACAAACGCACCAGGGGGCGAACGTCCGCCGCCAGGGTGCCGTCGGTGGCCGCGACCAGTATTTGCTCATACACGCCGGTGATGCTGGCGCTGACTTCCTGCACGCGCTTATCGGTAGCGCGGGCCACCTTATCAACGCGATGCAGCAAGGCAATTTTCTCTTCACGTGGCAGGCTTTGCAGCGGATCAAGCAGCGGATACAGCGCCTTATGGCTGATTTCGCCCAGGGTATGCACCTGACCATTACCCTTGTCACGTACGATGCTGCGCGCCGCCTGGGCGCTTTGCTGCAAAGCATTCAGGGTGATCTGATCGGCATAGGCGAAGCCAGTTTTCTCGCCGCTGACGGCGCGCACCCCGACCCCTTGATCGATATTGTAAGAACCATCCTTGATGATGCCGTCTTCAATCACCCAGGCTTCATGGTAGCTGGACTGGAAATAGAGATCGGCATAATCGAGGCGGCGTTCTGCCAGTTGCCCCAGGACGGAAAACAGGTCTTGGTGGCTCAGCTTATTGGCAGCAAGTAACTGCTCACTGACAAACGTCAGGCTCATAATTTTTTCACTCTTTAATGGAGGAGTTTTTTTCAAACGGCGCCGTCAGCGACATCTGGAATCTGTTGTGTTGCAACACCGGCATCTGTTCGCGAATCGTTTTGAGGCCGGTAATGTCGACCCGCACCTTCAATGCCGAGACCGCATCCGCGTTTTCGGCCAGCACCTTACCCCAGCCGTCTACCGCCAGCGAGTGGCCCCAGGTGCGGCGAGTCGGGCCATGGCTGCCAACCTGCGCCGGCGCCAGGATCACGCATTGGTTTTCAATCGCCCTTGCACGCAGCAGAATTTCCCAGTGCGCTTCACCGGTCACGCGGGTAAAGGCGGCCGGCACGGAAATCAGTTCAGCGCCCTGCGCTCGCAACGCCTGGAACAGCGCCGGGAAGCGCAGATCGTAGCAGATGGTCATGCCAAGCCGACCGACAGGGGTATCCACTACCGTGAGCTGTTGACCATGTTGATAAGTATCTGACTCACGATAATGGCCGTGGGAGTCGTTAATGTCCACGTCGAACATGTGCAGCTTGTCGTAACGCGCCCGGATTTCGCCCTGATCGTCAAACAGCAGGCTGCTGGTAGTAATAAGCGCAGGATTTTCGCGGCTGACCAGCGGCATGGAGCCGACCAGCAACCAAACGCCATAGCGTCGCGCCATTTCGCGCACCGCATTTTGCAACGGCCCGTCGCCCTGTTGCTCCGCATGCTCACGATAGGCCGCAGAGTTGGCGAACAGCAGCGCGTTCTCCGGCGTCATAACCAGTTTTACCCCGGCATTGAGCTGCTTAATCTGCTGTTCAATCTGGGCCAGGTTGTCACGCACCCGATCGCCACTGCACAACTGTAACAACGCAACGTTAGCATTTCTCATGACGCCTTATCCTCCTTTGGCTTACGCAACACCTCATTGATCTTCGGCTGATCCAGGCTGCCGCCGATATGGTAACGAATCAGCGAAATCTTGTTCCACAGCGGCCCCAGCACTTTGGACGCGGCAAACACCGCAGCACCGACAATCGGGTTAATCACGAAGGCCGTCGCCACGCCGACGGTGGCTGAAATTTCCGGCGCCACCACCGCTTCCATATCAATCTGCCGACGCGCCAGGTCAATTTGGCCGCTCATGGCGATATCCGCCGCCAGCCCGTCAACCAAAAGGTTATCGGTATGCATTATGCCATCTTTCAACCACGAGGTGCTGCGGATGGAGTCAAAGTAGAAGCCTTTGCCGAAGGTATCGCTGAAATCGAACTGTAGCTTGCGTAACAGGGCATCGAAGCTCACCAGACGCAACAGCTGGCCGGCACGACCGCCCCCCATGCTGTCGATTTCGCCCTTGCCCATATTGATTTTCAGCGCGCCACTCAAGGTGTTCAACTGCGGTTTCCACGGCTGGCCGCGCCAATACAGATCGAAATCGACGTCATAAGGTGCGCCTTTGAGCGGCGTGGTGATACCGAAGAAAGCCGCGGTTTCATCAATTTTGGCACCCAACAGTTTACCTTTCAGCGAACTGCGCTCTTCCTGAGCATTCTGTTTCCACAGGCCGCTGGCGGTCATCCGCCCTTTGCCGGTATCGACCAACCCGTGCGTCAGCAGGAGGGTATCGCCCTGATTGGTCAAATCCGCCTCAACCTTGCCGAGGTTCTGCCCCATCACCCAGCAAGACTTACAGCGCAGCATCAGCGACGGCCAGTCGCGGAAGGACACCTTGTCTGTGGCCGCCTGCGCAGCGGTGGCTGCCGTCGAAGCCCCCTTACCGGCGTCAAACTGCGGGTTGTAATAGAGATAATTGATATCGGCGCGCCACGGCCCCCGGTCCGCCACTCGCAGACTGCCGTCCACTTCATCGCCCTTGGCGCTGACCAGCGTGCCGCCCAGCTGTTTCTCTGCCGACAGCGTCAGCTTGTGCCAGGCCTGGCCCCCTAACAACAGCTGCGGCGTTTTCAGCGCCACCGTGGTCGGGAAGTTAAATCCGCCCACTTTTCCCATGCCGTCACTTTGTTTCAGCGCCGGCGCCATCAGGCCCAGCCACTTCTCACCGTCCAGCGGCGGCAGGTTAAGCGTCAGCGATTTTCCGTTCGGTAACGGCGGGGTTCCGTTGCCCGCCGTCTGCCATGCCGCGCGGGCTAACGTGACCTGCTGTTTGGCGAAGAGCCATTCGCTGTTGAAATGGTTTTGTTTGCCAGCACTACCGGTCAGCATGAATCCGTTCAGGCCGCCTTTCACTTTTACGCTCAGCGGCAATGGCTCACCCGCCGGTTTATCCAACGGGGAGGGTAAGTGACTGCTTACTTTCTTGAGGTCCGCATCAACGCCGATGTCATAGCTGGCCGAGCCCTGATGAGGCAAGACGATAGCCACCTGACCTTGCCAGGGCGCGCTGCCGCTTAATGCATCGCTCACTTCTTTCGGTATGCCCGGGAATTTTCCCGGCTGCCAGTCAGCCTTGAGGCCAACGTTGACCTTGTAGTCGCTTTTCCCTTCCAACGTGTTGAAATTCACCGCCACCGGCTGCCCAAACCAGTTGGCAGACAGGGTATCGCTGCTCAGGTTACCGTTATCAAAACGGAACTTGCCGCTGACCTTTTGCAGCTCACTGTCGATCGGCTTAACCAACAATGAATTATTGTTCAGCGCAACCTCTCCGGTGGCGCGAACCAGCTCGCCGTTCAAGGGGATATCTAGGTGTAAGCGCCCACTGACACTACCACCAATCTGCAGTTCGTCCAGGGCAGAGCCCAGTGAATCGTGCAGCGGAGTCTGTTTGAAATAATCATGGATCTCAGCCCCCTGGCCCGCGACCTCGGCGTCCACCAACAAACGCTCTTTCAGGTAGTCCGGAATGACGGCGCTGACATTTTTGCCATCGACCTTACCCAATTTGGTTTGTGGTGCGTTCATCCACAGCCCCTCATTGGCGAAGTCGAGATCGATAGCCAGATCGGTCAATGCCGGCCAATCCGGTTGGAACTGGAAGGTGGAATGGCGCAGCGGGACAAACACCTCAAACTGACCTTCGTTTTTGCGGTACGGGAAATGCTGCGGATCGCCGTTGTAGAGCAGAGTGGCGTTATCCACCTGCCCGCCCTGGATGGCGCCGCTGAGGTAATCCACCAGATGCTTGCCCATCAGGGGCTCAGGGAAGTAGCGCCAGGCGTCCGCGCCGTCATACAGACGAATGCCTGCCAGAATATTCAGCCACGGGTCGCCTTTGGCCGGCTGCTGATAGCGGAAGTCGCCGTTAACCCACAGCGATTTGGCTTTCACATCCAGGTTTTTGCTCGCCAGTTCCCAACCCTGCTCGTTGTTCTGCCAGGTCAGAGCACCTCGTGCGCTGCTGATTTCCAGAGGCGCCCGGAACATATCGCCATATGGCAAGGTGCTGTTGTTGAGATCGAGCTGCAGGCGACCATTCTCCACGCCGCCACTCAGTGCGCCGGAGAAGTGATTCACCCCGGGCAACAGTTTCCAGTGCTGCCAGCTGACGTCCTGCCAGAGGGCCTGGAAACGCGTTTTCTCCGGTTGTTTCAGTGGGATATCCAACGCCAGCGCGTTGACCTTGCCTTGCGGTTGCAGATCGTTCCAGCGGTCCAGCACGTCAGGGCTGAGGAAAGAGAAGGTCGGCAGTAACGCGGCCAGGCGCTCAAGCTGAATATCAGTGGCGCGTACGCGCAGCTCTTCGGTTTGCCCTGGGCCCAGGAACTCGGTATTTTCCGGCAACCAAAGTGCAGACAGCTTGCCCTGTGGCCAGGCCTGACCGTCGGTGGCCAGGTTCAACTGCGGGACGTCCACCTGCCAGCCAGTGCCCTGACGGCTGAGCGTCAGCGCCAGGTTGTCCACGTCCAGCCGGTGAGCTTGAGTCCCCACGTTCCAGTTGGCCGCCCCCTGTTTCAGTAATGCGCTGCCGGTGGCGATTTCACCATTTTGGATCTGCAGCCAGGCCGCCAGACTGAAATCTGCGCTTTCCAGCCCGGTGTTGGTACGCAGCCAACGGGTGAACCAGGGCTTCATGTCGATATTGTCGGCCTGCATATAGACAGTGCCGGTATTCAATAGCCCCTGGTTATCACGCAGATCCATGCGCAGCTGCACCACGCCATGCTGACCGTTCAGCGTCGACAGGCTGATCTGCCCTTCTGCCCGGTGACGATCGCGGCCGTTCAACCAGGTCAACTGCGGGATTTCGAATTCGGCACGCGCGCCGGCGGGCGTCAGGAATGAGATGCGGCTGTCGCGCAGGTCGAAATGATCCAGCTGATGCAGCAGCAAATCGGTGATTTTACCCGGTTCGATAGTGCTGCCCTGGTGCTCATCACCGCCCAGCGTGGTGTTAAGATCGAACTGGAGTTGGTGGAAGGTAAGATCGCGGAACTGCCAGCGCCAATGCAGCAGCGATTGCCACACGTCCAGCGCCAGCGTAACGCGTTCAATATGCAGGTTACTTTTAGGCAGCGTGGCGCGCACGTTGCGCATTTCAAGCTGTGGGCCAAAAGTTTCCCAACTGCCCTGCATGAAATCGACCTGTACGGGCACACCGGAGAGGCTTTCAACCTTGGCCAGCAATTGAGGGCGGTAGTTGTTCAGTTCAGGTAGCGCCAGGCGCAGCCCGCTGATCAGCAACGCCACGATGACAATCAGAGTGGCGCCTGTAGCTAACAAAATCCCAGGCAGTCGCCTCACGCAGTTCTCCTTGCTTCCGCTGCCTGGCAACGGGAATCTCTATGCACGGTGGGGCTCAGCACGCTGAGCCCCACCCATGTCGGTCTTTGGCCGCCACCCGGCGGGCTACATCATGACAACGTCAAATTGTTCCTGGCTGTATAAAGGTTCGATTTGTACCTTCACCTGCTTGCCCACAAAGATTTCCACTTCGGCCAGCGCATGGGACTCTTCGCTTTTCAGCGCCTCGCCCACCGCCGCAGAGGCGTAAACCAGGAAACGATCTGAATCATAAGCATGGTGTACGCGCACAATTTCACGCAAAATTTCGTAGCATACGGTTTCCACGGTTTTCACCGTGCCGCGTCCATGACAGGTAGGACAATCGTTACACAGCACATGTTCAATGCTTTCCCGTGTACGTTTACGCGTCATTTCCACTAAGCCTAGCTGAGAGAAGCCGTTGATCGTGGTTTTTACTCGATCTTTACTCAGCGCCAACTCCAGCGAATGCAACACCCGACGACGATGCTCCTCATTGTTCATGTCAATGAAGTCAATGATGATAATGCCTCCCAAGTTGCGCAGGCGCAGCTGGCGGGCAATGGCCTGGGTCGCTTCAATATTGGTATTGAAAATGGTTTCGTCGAGGTTGCGATGACCGACAAAGGCACCGGTATTGATATCCACGGTGGTCATCGCCTCGGTCTGATCGATGATCAGGTAACCACCGGACTTCAGCTCGACCTTGCGCTCCAGCGCACGCTGTATCTCGTTTTCGACGTCGTACAGGTCGAAGATCGGCTGGCTGCCGGTGTACAGCTCCAGCTTGGCGGTAATATCCGGGATGTACTCACCGGTAAATTCCACCAGCAGGTCGTGGGTCAGGCGGGAATCCACGCGGATCCGGTCCAGCGCCGCGCCGGCGAAATCACGTAGAATACGCTGCGCCAGTGCCAGCTCGCCGTACAGTTTGTATTTGGTCTGGTTGCGTTTTTTACGCTCCATCACCTTGGTCCACAGGCGTTTGAGGAAGGCGGCGTCCTGCGCCAGCTCTTCTTCGCCAATGCCTTCAGCCGCGGTGCGGATGATAAAGCCGCCCAGCTCATCACAGTAACCGGCCACCGCTTTTTTCAGGCGATCGCGCTCGGCTTCACTTTCTATACGCTGGGAAACGCCAACGTGCGCCGCCCCCGGCATAAACACCAGGTAACGCGAAGGCAAAGTGATGTCGGTGGTCAGGCGTGCGCCCTTGGTACCGAGCGGATCTTTCACCACCTGGACCATCAGATCCTGCCCCTGGCGCACCAGTTCGGCAATGTCACGCACGTGGAAATTTTTCTGCTCATCGCCGGCGACACATTCCGTGTGCGGCATGATATCGGAAGCGTGCAGGAAGGCCGCTTTATCCAGACCGATATCGACGAATGCCGCCTGCATGCCCGGCAACACGCGGCTTACTCGCCCTTTATAAATATTGCCGACGATGCCGCGCTTGGATTCGCGCTCGATATGGATCTCTTGCAGGATGCCGCCATCAATATAGGCAACCCGCGTTTCAGACGGTGTGATATTAACCAGTAGCTCAGCTGTCATGCCTTCTCCTCAGAGCCGGTCGATAATGGCAGCACCCATCAACCGGTTCTTACATCACGTAATGCGACAAAATTACTGAGCAGCTCATGTGTTTCGACTAACGGCAAACCCATCACCGCATGATAACTCCCGGTTATCGTTCTGACGAAACAACCACCCTTTCCTTGAATTCCGTAGGCGCCCGCTTTATCCATCGGCTCGCCCGTAGCAATATAGTCGCAGATATCCTGCTGTGACAGGTTGCGGAATGTCACGTCTGTCACCACCAGTTGGCACAGAACGTCATGGCGATCGGCGATCGCCACCGCGGTCATCACCTGGTGCTGTTTACCCGACAGCGCCGCCAGCATTTGCGCCGCGTGCGTCTCGTCCTGGGGTTTTTCCAACACCCGGCCATTGAGCACCACAATGGTATCGGCACCCAGCACCGGCCACGCCTGCGGTGCCAGCGCCACGCCGGCTTTGGCCTTATCCTGCGCCAAACGGCGCACGTAGGCTTCCGCAGCTTCCCCTTCCTGCCGCTGCTCTTCGGTATCCGTCAGGATAACTTCAAAGGGAACGCCCAATAGGGTCAGTAATTCATGTCGACGGGGAGATCCGGAGGCCAGATAAAGCGAAGTCATTGATATACCCTTACTGTACGGCGAACTGACGGCGAATTTTACGCATCAGCAGGAATAACCACGGCCACAGGATGCCGTTTACCACACTACTCCAGAACACCTCTGGGCGGAAAGAAACGTTGATCACTAAAAACTCGGCCCAGAACACCACAACGTCCATCGCCAGTGACAGCAGCACGACGATCAGCGCCTGTTGCCAGAGCGCCATATTGCGGAACAGTTGGAATTTGAACGCCACCAGATAGGCAATGATGCCTAACGCCAGTGCGCGCACGCCCAGCGTGGAACCGAGGATCAGATCCATAATCAACCCCAGCACGAAGCCGGTGCCGACGTTAACCCGATGAGGCAGCGCCATCACCCAGTAGATCAGGATCAAAGCCAGCCAGGAGGGACGGAACATGTAGATCTGTTCCGGCCACGGCATGATTTGCAGCACCAGCGCCACCAGGAATGACAGCCAGATTATCCAGCGCCCGTTGCTGCGGTAACGATTCATTGCGTGACTCCCGCGGCAGGAGCAGCGGTTTGTACTGCGGCCCCGGTTGCTGGAGCAGGCAGAGGCAATTGCGGCCCAACCGCATCGGCCGGCGGCAGAACCTGCGGCATCATCTGCATCAGACGCTCATTGGCGACGCGATGAACTTCATCAGGCGGCAACGGCATGTCGCCGTTACGATCGGCCCCCCACAGCAGCAGCAAATAGCGCAAGCGCTGTAGCCCCGCAGTAGGCCGTGCCTGGATCACGGTATAGGCACGCTGATTATCCACTTTGACCGAGGATACCACCGCCACCGGATAACCTTCCGGGAAGCGGCCACCAAGGCCGGAAGTGACCAGCACATCGCCCACGCGGATATCAGTATTGTTCGGCAGATGTTCGAGCTGTAAATCGTCGGCACAACCGCTGCCTGCGGCGATCACCCGAATATCGTTGCGCAGCACCTGGATGGGCAGTGCGTGTGAAGCATCGCAGATCAGCAGCACGCGGCTGGTGACTTTAGCCACCGCCACCACCTGGCCCACGACGCCTTTATCACTGATGACCGGCTGGCCTTCATAAACGCCGTTATCCGATCCTTTGTCGATCACCACCTGATCGCTGTAAGGATCCGAGCCGGTCGAGATCACCTGAGTGACCATTTTGTGTTCGTCCTGGCGCAGCGGTGAACCTAACAGCTCACGCAAGCGGGCGTTTTCCTGCTTGAATTGGCCAAGAAGAAGAATATCGCTGTTTTTCAGCAGCAGTTCCTGCCGCAGAGCCCGGTTTTCCAGCTCCAGCTGTTGGCGGGTAGCCAGCGTTTCTGAAACGCTGTCCAAAACTTTACGTGGCCCATTGGCCAAAAAATAGAAAGGGCTGACGGCCGTGTCCATGTAGTTACGTATTTTCACGAACGTACCGAGACGGCTATCGGCAACGATCAGGCCAATGGCCACGATCACTGCCAAAAAAAGTCGTAGTTGCAGGGAAGGCCCCCTGCTAAAAATCGGCTTCATAAATTATGCGTGTTCCTCGACAACAGAAAGAGGAACCGTACCTGATTTTCGCTTTGCGCATTCACCCGATACGATTCCTCCTTCTTGGGGCTGACTATTCTTCGCTGAACAAATCGCCGCCATGCATGTCGATCATTTCCAACGCCTTGCCACCGCCACGTGCTACGCAGGTCAGCGGATCTTCTGCCACGACTACCGGGATCCCGGTTTCTTCCATCAGCAGGCGATCCAGGTTGCGCAGCAATGCGCCACCGCCGGTCAACACCATACCGCGTTCGGAAATGTCGGAAGCCAGCTCTGGCGGACACTGCTCCAGCGCCACCATCACCGCACTGACGATGCCGGTCAACGGCTCCTGCAACGCTTCAAGGATTTCATTGGAATTCAGGGTAAAGCCGCGTGGCACGCCCTCAGCCAGGTTACGGCCGCGAACTTCGATTTCATGCACTTCATCGCCCGGATAAGCGGAACCGATGCCGTGCTTGATGCGTTCGGCGGTCGCTTCACCGATCAGTGAGCCGTAGTTGCGACGCACGTAATTAATGATGGCTTCGTCGAAACGGTCGCCGCCGATGCGCACGGAAGAAGAGTAGACCACACCGTTCAGTGAGATCACCGCCACTTCAGTGGTACCGCCACCGATATCCACCACCATCGAACCTGTCGCTTCAGAAACCGGCAGGCCGGCGCCGATTGCGGCAGCCATAGGTTCTTCAATCAGAAACACCTCACGCGCACCGGCCCCTTGGGCAGATTCGCGGATGGCGCGACGCTCAACCTGAGTTGCGCCAACCGGCACACACACCAGCACGCGCGGGCTTGGCCGCATGAAGCTGTTGCTGTGAACCTGTTTGATAAAGTGCTGCAGCATTTTTTCGGTCACGAAGAAATCGGCGATCACGCCGTCTTTCATCGGGCGAATAGCCGCGATATTGCCGGGCGTACGCCCCAGCATTTGTTTAGCCTCATGACCCACGGCCGCAACGCTCTTGGGTGAACCGGCACGATCCTGGCGAATGGCAACCACCGACGGTTCGTTCAGTACAATGCCTTGCCCTTTAACATAAATCAGGGTATTGGCGGTACCCAAGTCGATGGACAAGTCATTGGAAAACATGCCACGAAATTTCTTAAACATAACTAAAGGATAATCCTGCAAGCTGGGGGCGGAAAATAAAATCCGCCTACTTTACCAACCACACGAAGCAGCGACAAGGCGCAAAAACGTTCTACTTCGGTGAAAAATAGTCTGTATTGTTTCTGCTCGAATGCACGGAAATTGGATGAGGCCTGAATTCCCTGAACAAAGGCTCAGTTTACCACCCTGTCAGCGCACGAAACGGCGTAACACAGCTCATAAAATCTAACATATTCCCTGATTGCCGCTGGTGGTAAGCACCTACCAACGTTCAACAGAAAAGGACTGACAAGAGCCTATATCAAATAGGCGTCATTGTCGCAGGCAGTTTGGGGGGAATCCCAAAATGACAGAGAAAAAAGCCCAGATGAATTGGCGCTCATTCTACGTTAATTTTTGTTCGGTATTCAGGTTAAACACGATAACGACGCGAATATTTTTTACGCCCGACGTCTATCGGTTCCGGCGACGCGAAAAAGTCGCCCTGTCCACCGAGGATCCCTCGCTCTTTCAGCGTCTGCCATTCATTACGCGTCCGCACGCTGGCGGCGAAAACCTGAGTGCTGGTGCCTTCGCAGGCGCCGGTCAGGCTCTGAACGAACAGCTGATTTTCATCACGCTTATCAATACTCCGCACCAGACCTGGATGGAGCTTAACCAACTCCACCGGTAAGGACTTGATATAGGAGGTACTTACCACGGTTAACCCGGCCTGGGACACCGCCAGACGACAGCCCAAGCCTGACAGTAACTTCAGTACCGGACGTAAACGGTCGATATGTTGACACACGTCTGCCTCTGCAAGTTCAATCAGAATTCGCCGACGATGACTTTTTTCACACTGTAACAGGCTATCACGCAGCCAACGTTGGAAACTGCGCTGCAATAGTGAGTCTACGCTCAGCGTGAAGGCCAACGTCTCTTCGGGCCACAGCGTCAGTAAAGGAAGAATACGGCTCAGATGTTGGCGATCGTAGCTTTCCGCCAGCCCTAACTGCCGCACCAGAGGCATATACTCCGATGGCAGCAGTTCCTGGGTGCCATCGTAGATCCGGCTCATGATCTCACGGTGGTGCACTTCCCCTTCCACCGTCACCGCCGGTTTCTGATACAAACGCGGTCCTCCCCGCGCCAGCACCTGTTCCAGCAGGGTGCGCCACTTGACGCTGCCGCGCCCTTTTTCCGGCACCTGGCTGTCATAAACATACCAGCCGTTTTCACCTTGCAACGTAGCATGGCGCGTTGCCTGCTCCGCGTAATCGATCACCTGCTCGGTGGTTTGCCCGCTGCGGTACGCCACGATACCAATGTGCAAAAATGCTTCGCGATCGACCAGCACCGTTGAAGGCAAGGCGTCAATCGCGTGCACCAGCTGTGAAGCAATGCCGTCCGCCTCTTTCAGCGTACGGTGCGGCAGCAGGACGGTGAAGTCGCTGTGGAAATAACGCGCCAGCAGCGCCGCCGGATAACGCATCACGAAGGTCGACAGCAGATTGACCAACGAATACATCAGTTCCTGCACCGCGCTGTTTCCGTGAATTTCCCGCAGCGTGTCAAAATCGGGCAGCCGTACCATCATCACAATGCCGTGCGAGCCTTCTTCTTCCAACTGTGTGGTTAGCTGGTTGTCGAAGAACAGTCGGTTATTAAGGCCGGTTTTGGCATCCTGAGCGGCAAAGGCGCGGATCAAGGTATCGACCCGATTGCGTTCCTCGCGCGCTTCCGCCAAATCTGCCAGCAAGCGATCGAGCGCGCCGCTGACGTTCGCCGGCCATTCGCGCATGTCGCCCTGCATCACGCTCTCTCTTTCGCCGTTGAGGATGCGTCGTGCACGGCGTTCCAGCCGGTCCTCTCCGTCGGCCTGATCGCGAAGCCAGCGCAGGCTAAACAGCAAAATCATCACCATCACCACGATCGAAAGCGTCACGGCAGCGGTAGATTGCAACGAGCGTACGTCGCTGGCGAAGGGGTCAATATAAGTAATTTGCAGTGCCGCGCCGGGGTGTTGCATCAGCGGTAGAGCCACCTGCTTGTAGCCGTTGAGGGGATCCCAGGGCTGCTTGAGCGTCGGCAATTTATAGGAAAGGAGGTTGCTGTGGCTGGTATCCACGCTGACTGCCACAATACCCAGTGGGCGCATCACCAACGGCAACCAGCGTTTCTGCTCCTCTGGGGATTCACGCAGCATCGCCTGATCGAGCGAGGTCATCAGCGACTCGAAGCGGCGCTCCAGACGCTCTTGAGTGACGTAAAAGAAGCTGTATGAGCAGCCCATCAGCATCAAAAACATCGCCAAAGCAACAAGCAAGGTGATCAATGCAGAGAGTTTGGTGGTGAATCGCATCCCTGTGCCTTGTCCGGTATGGTTACGTGAGTTTTCACCTTTGGAAGTATAAAGGCCCCGAATCCGCTCAAATGAATCCAACACAATATCCTGATTTTTTTAATGAATAGCGGCACCGCTCCGGCGATACCCATTGTCGGTTCACGCAACCCAAGCTACCAAGCCTCGACAACGAAGAAAACCTTCAATCACCCTTTTTTGTCTTTTATCAGGACATAAATTTCTTATATGCATATAGTCAATTAAATCTGATTCAGCCATCCATGGCAAAAATGTAAACAAGAGGAAGAGTGACATGCGTGCACTGTTATTGGAACAACAAGGCGATCAAACTCTGGCTCACATCAAGGATATCAGCAGCGATCTGCTGCCAGACGGTGATGTCAGGGTAGACGTCAACTGGTCCAGCCTTAACTATAAAGATGCGTTGGCGATCACCGGCAAAGGCAAGATCGTGCGTAACTTCCCGATGGTGCCAGGCATCGATTTCGCCGGTACGGTACGCGAAAGCCGCGACGATCGTTTTAAAGAAGGCCAAAGCGTGGTGCTTACCGGTTGGGGGGTCGGCGAAAACCACTGGGGCGGCCTGGCCGAACAGGCGAGGGTTTCCGGCGAATGGCTGGTGCCGCTGCCGAACGGGCTGGATGAACGCAAAGCGATGATCCTGGGGACGGCCGGCTTTACCGCCATGCTGTGCGTAATGGCGCTGGAAGAAGGTGGCGTGCGCCCGGACGACGGCGATATTTTGGTTACCGGTGCCAGCGGCGGCGTTGGCAGTACGGCCATCGCCATTCTGGCAGCATTGGGCTATCACGTCACCGCCATCAGCGGGCGCGAGAGCAATACCGAGTACCTGAAAGCGCTGGGCGCCAAAGAAGTCCTGTCGCGCGACGGCTATCTGGAAGCCCCGCGTCCGCTGGAAAAGCAGCTCTGGGCCGGGGCAGTAGATACCGTCGGCGACACGCTGCTGGCGCGAGTCCTGGCACAAATGAATTATAACGGCACGGTCGCCGCCTGTGGCCTGGCCGGTGGCTATCACCTGCCCACCACGGTGATGCCGTTTATCCTGCGCAATGTTCGCCTGCAGGGCGTGGATTCGGTGCATACGCCACTGCATCGCCGTCAAACCGCCTGGGAGCGCCTGGCGGGGATTCTGCCGGACAGTTTCTACCAACAGGCCACCCAGGAAATTACCCTGGAACAGGCACCGGCCACCGCCGTCGCGCTGCTGGATCACCAAGTGACCGGCCGCACTCTGGTGAAAATCCGCTAAGTTTTATCCCCCCCGGCAACGGGGGGAGCATCCGCCTGCGAAATTTCATATTTTCCCGCGTCCTCTCGCATATAGCCTGATTTCACGCCATGCTTACAACACAGGATACCCCAGCATACTGTAGGGGCGTTGCATGCTGCGCCCGCGTTATTCGGGGCAAAGATAGCCGCCCTCTACAGTCACTCTGACGGGTGCAGGTTTGAATGCCCGCAACTGAAAGGCTGCGGGGATAAAACGCGGAGAAAACACCATGAGAAAGCCCCCTAAATTGACCGAAGCCGATGTCACGCCCGAGAGCGTGTTTCATCAGCGGCGTAAAGTGCTGCAGGCGTTGGGTATCACCGCCGCGTCGCTGGCCTTGCCGCTTAATGCACAGGCCGATTTGCTGTCATGGTTCAAAGGCAACGATCGTCCCAAGGCCCCCGCCGGCAAACCGCTGGAATTCAGCAAACCGGCAGCCTGGCAGGCTCAACTGGCCATGACGCCGGAAGACAAAGTCACCGGTTACAACAACTTCTACGAATTCGGTCTCGATAAAGCCGATCCTGCCGCGAATGCCGGCGGCCTGAAAACCGAAGGCTGGAAAGTACGTATCGACGGCGAGGTCGCCAAACCGATCACCTTGGACATTGATGACTTGATCAAACGCTTTCCGCTGGAAGAACGCATCTACCGTATGCGCTGCGTGGAAGCCTGGTCGATGGTGGTGCCCTGGATTGGCTTTGAGCTGGGTAAGCTGATCAAGCTGGCGGAGCCGAACAGCAATGCCCGCTACGTCGCTTTCCAAACGCTGTACGATCCGGAGCAAATGCCGGGACAGAAAGACCGTTTTATCGGCGGCGGGCTGAAGTACCCCTATGTCGAGGGCCTGCGTCTCGATGAAGCCATGAACCCGTTGGCCCTGCTGACCGTCGGCGTATACGGCAAAACGCTGCCGCCGCAAAACGGTGCGCCGCTGCGGTTGATTACCCCCTGGAAATACGGTTTTAAAGGCATCAAGTCGATCGTCCATATCCGTCTGGTGCGCGATCAGCCGCCCACCACCTGGAATGAATCTGCGCCGAATGAATACGGCTTCTATGCCAACGTGAACCCGAACGTCGATCATCCACGCTGGTCACAGGCGACCGAACGCTTTATCGGCTCCGGCGGCATTCTGGACGTTAAACGCCAACCCACGCTGCTGTTTAACGGCTATGGTGAACAGGTAGCGTCGCTGTATCGCGGCCTGGATCTGCGGGAGAATTTTTAAGTGCGCTTAACACCGACCCATATCATAGGGATCAAGGTTGCCATTTATCTGGCGGCATTCCTGCCTTTTCTCTGGCTGGTGCTGTCGGTGGACCAGGGTTGGTTCAGCGCCGATCCCGCCAAAGATATTCAGCATTTTACCGGCAGAATGACGTTGAAACTGTTGCTGGCGACCTTGATGATTGCGCCACTGGCGCGCTATGCCCGGCAACCGCTGCTGATTCGCTGTCGTCGTCTGGTGGGACTATGGTGTTTTGCCTGGGGCACGCTGCATCTGATAAGCTATTCGACGCTGGAGCTGGGGCTGAGCAATATCGGCCTGCTGGGGCGCGAACTGGTCGCCCGTCCTTACCTGACGCTCGGCATTGTCAGTTGGCTGATCCTGCTGGCGCTGGCCGCAACCTCCACGCTGTGGGCGATGCGCAAACTGGGGGCCAAGTGGCAAACCTTGCATAATCTGGTCTATCTGGTGGCGATCCTGGCGCCGATTCACTACCTGTGGTCGGTAAAAACCTTTTCGCCACAGCCCTTCATTTATGCCCTGCTGGCCGTCGCGCTGCTGGCGCTGCGATACAAGAAATTCCGCAATTGGTGGCGTTAAAAGGCGGAACTTTTCTGTGTTCTACCCCTCATAATGCAATATCGCCCTGGCCAGTTTACCGATTTAGGGTTGAATATCTTCGCTGATAAGACCAGTATTTAGCTGCGAATTGCTACGATATCGTTATAATGCCCGACCTTGTTCCTGTTCTCAGGGTGAATTTTCCCCTTAACAGGTGACAAATCTGTGACGTCGGGTTATTTTCTACGATGATGGTTTTATTGCCGGAGATACCAGCACAATGGCGGATAAGTTTCACATTTTGCTTCTGAACGGCCCCAATCTGAATCTTCTGGGGACGCGTGAGCCGGAGAAGTACGGCAGCACGACGTTAACAGAGATTGTTAATGGATTGGAAAACCAGGCATCCGCACTGGATATTACCCTGAGCCATCTGCAGTCTAACGCCGAACATGCGCTGATCGATCGCATACACCAGGCGCGCGGCAACACAGATTTTATTCTGATTAACCCTGCCGCGTTCACGCATACCAGCGTGGCGCTGCGTGATGCATTGCTGGCGGTGCAGATCCCGTTTATCGAGATCCACCTCTCCAACGTGCATGCCCGAGAGCCTTTCCGCCATCACTCTTACCTCTCCGACATTGCGGTAGGCGTGATTTGCGGCCTCGGCGCGGATGGCTACACATTTGCTTTACAGGCAGCGGTTAACCGTCTGTCGAAAACCCACTAATTGCTACGCAAAAGAGTACGGAATCACACTCATGGATATTCGTAAAATCAAGAAACTGATCGAACTGGTTGAAGAATCAGGCATTTCTGAACTGGAAATCTCTGAAGGCGAAGAGTCAGTTCGCATCAGCCGCGCTGCTCCAGCGCAGGCTTACCCAATGATGCCACAGGCATACGCAATGCCGGCACAGCCGCAGCCAGCACTGGCTACCGCCGTTGCCAGCGCACCAGCCGAAACGCCTGCAGCACCAGCGGCCATGAGTGGCCACGTCGTTCGTTCCCCAATGGTCGGTACTTTCTACCGCACGCCAAGCCCGGATGCGAAAGCCTTCATCGAAGTCGGCCAGAAAGTGAACGCCGGCGACACTCTGTGCATCGTTGAAGCCATGAAAATGATGAACCAGATCGAAGCGGACAAATCCGGCGTGGTGAAAGCCATCCTGGTAGAGAACGGCCAACCGGTAGAATTTGACGAGCCACTGGTCGTCATCGAATAACGAGGCGAACATGCTTGATAAAATTGTTATCGCCAACCGTGGCGAGATCGCGCTTCGTATCCTGCGTGCTTGTAAAGAGCTGGGTATCAAAACCGTTGCCGTACACTCGACAGCGGATCGCGATCTGAAACACGTACTGCTGGCTGACGAGACCGTGTGTATCGGTCCTGCGCCATCGGTAAAAAGTTACCTGAATATCCCGGCAATCATCTCTGCGGCTGAAATCACCGGCGCAGTGGCGATCCACCCGGGCTACGGCTTCCTGTCTGAAAACGCCGATTTCGCCGAGCAGATCGAACGCTCCGGCTTTATCTTCATTGGCCCGAAAGCCGAAACTATCCGCCTGATGGGCGACAAGGTTTCCGCCATCAATGCCATGAAGAAAGCCGGCGTGCCTTGCGTACCTGGCTCCGATGGCCCGCTGACCGACGACATGGATAAAAACCGTGCCTTCGCCAAGCGCATCGGTTATCCGGTCATCATCAAGGCGTCCGGCGGCGGCGGCGGCCGTGGCATGCGCGTAGTGCGCAACGACAAAGACCTCGAGCAATCCATTTCCATGACCAAGGCGGAGGCCAAAGCGGCTTTCAACAACGACATGGTTTACATGGAAAAATTCCTGGAAAACCCACGCCATATCGAAATTCAGGTGTTGGCGGACGGTCAGGGTAATGCCATCTATCTGGCCGAGCGCGACTGCTCCATGCAGCGTCGCCACCAGAAAGTGGTTGAAGAGGCTCCGGCACCTGGCATCACCAGCGAAATGCGCCGTTATATCGGCGAGCGCTGCTCGAAGGCCTGTGTGGAAATCGGCTATCGCGGTGCGGGGACTTTCGAGTTCCTGTATGAAAACGGCGAGTTCTATTTCATCGAAATGAACACCCGTATTCAGGTTGAGCATCCGGTTACCGAGATGATCACCGGCGTGGATCTGATCAAAGAGCAGCTGCGTATCGCTGCCGGTCAGCCGCTGTCGATCAAACAGGAAGAAGTGAAGGTTCACGGCCACGCGGTAGAATGCCGTATCAACGCCGAAGACCCGAACACCTTCCTGCCTAGCCCAGGCAAGATCACCCGTTTCCATGCGCCAGGCGGTTTCGGCGTGCGTTGGGAATCTCATATTTACGCCGGTTATACCGTACCGCCGTACTATGACTCCATGATCGGCAAACTGATCACCTACGGTGAAAACCGTGACGTGGCGATTGCCCGCATGAAGAACGCCCTGGCTGAGCTGATCATCGATGGCATCAAAACCAACGTTGAACTGCAACAGCGGATCATGAGTGACGAAAACTTCCAGCACGGTGGCACCAACATCCACTATCTGGAGAAAAAGCTCGGTCTGCAGGAAACCTAAGGCAGGCATCCATCTCGCCTGACAGAAGGCCGGTTAATCACCGGCCTTTTTCTTTTTTCACCTCAGGCGAGGTAACGGCTTGGCAAAACCCCGTCTTGCCGTAGAATTCCCTACCTTTGGCAAATCCATAGCCGTATATCTATTGGAGAAACGGATGGACACTCGCTTTATTCAAGCTCACCGCGAAGCACGCTGGGCACTGGGCCTGACGCTGCTTTATCTGCTGGCCTGGTCGCTGGCGGCCTATCTGCCGGACAGCGCATCCGGCATTACCGGTCTGCCGCACTGGTTCGAAATGGCCTGCCTGTTGGTTCCGCTGCTGTTCATTGGCCTGTGTTGGCTAATGGTACGTGGCGTATTCCGCGATATTTCACTGGAGGACAGCGATGCAAACTGAAGTCATTGTCCCGCTGGTCGCCTATCTGTTGCTGGTGTTCGGGCTGTCGGTTTATGCCTATAGCCGACGCCAAAGCGGCAACTTCCTCAGCGAATATTTCCTGGGCAACCGGTCGATGGGCGGCTTCGTGCTGGCCATGACCCTGACCGCTACCTATATCAGTGCCAGTTCGTTTATCGGGGGCCCCGGTGCCGCCTACAAATACGGCCTTGGCTGGGTGCTGTTGGCGATGATCCAACTACCGGCGGTTTGGCTTTCGCTCGGCGTGCTGGGCAAGAAGTTTGCCATTCTGGCGCGCCGCTACAACGCCATTACCCTCAACGACATGCTGTACGGCCGCTATCAAAGCCGCCTGTTGGTCTGGCTGGCCAGCCTCAGCCTGTTGGTGGCGTTCCTGGGAGCCATGACGGTGCAGTTTATCGGTGGCGCGCGCCTGCTGGAAACCGCCGCCGGCATTCCTTACGACACCGGTTTGCTGATCTTCGGTATCAGCATCGCGCTGTATACCGCCTTTGGCGGCTTCCGCGCCAGCGTGCTCAATGACGCCATGCAGGGGCTGGTGATGCTGATCGGCACCGTGTTACTGCTGGTTGCGGTGATCCACGCCGCCGGCGGCCTGCACAGCGCCGTAGATAAACTGCAACAGATTGATCCCGCACTGGTATCGCCGCAGGGTGGTGAACAGATCCTCAGCCTGCCGTTTATGGCATCGTTCTGGATCTTGGTATGCTTTGGCGTGATTGGCCTGCCCCACACGGCGGTGCGCTGCATCTCCTACAAGGACAGCAAGGCGGTGCATCGCGGTATCATCCTAGGCACCATGGTCGTAGCGGTGCTGATGTTCGGCATGCATCTGGCCGGCGCTCTGGGCCGTGCAGTGTTGCCAGACCTGAAAATCCCCGATCAGGTGATCCCGACGCTGATGATCACCGTGTTGCCGCCTTATGCCGCCGGTATCTTCCTGGCGGCGCCGATGGCGGCAATTATGTCGACCATCAACGCTCAATTGCTGCAATCTTCTGCCACTATTATTAAAGATCTCTATCTGGGCGTACGCCCGCAGCAGATGCAGAACGAACGCTTGATCAAACGCTTCTCCAGTCTGACCACGCTGGTCCTGGGCTTGCTGGTGCTGTTGGCAGCCTGGCGACCACCGGAAATGATCATCTGGCTGAACCTGCTGGCATTCGGCGGCCTGGAAGCGGTATTCCTCTGGCCACTGGTACTGGGCCTGTACTGGGAACGCGCCAACGCGCAGGGAGCACTTAGCTCCATGGTGACGGGTGCGGTATGCTATACGCTATTGGCCAGTTTCAATCTGCAGCTGGCGGGGTTGCACCCTATCGTGCCTTCGCTGCTGCTTAGCCTGCTGGCGTTTTATATCGGTAACGTCGTCGGCGAAAAGCGCCGGGTGGCGTCATCATTAGCTTCTTAAAGAGAATTGTTATGCCTTGGATCCAACTAAAACTGAACACCACCGGCAGTCAGGCGGAAGACCTGAGCGACGCGCTGGTTGAAAGCGGCGCAGTATCGGTCACCTTCCAGGACACCCACGACAATCCGGTGTTCGAACCGCTGCCGGGCGAAACCCTGCTGTGGGGCGATACCGATGTGATCGGGCTGTACGATGCCGAAACCGACATGGCCGAGGTGGTCGCGATGCTGGAACAGCATCCGCTGCTGGGCACTGGCTTCCGCCATAAGATCGAACAGCTGGAAGACAAGGACTGGGAGCGCGAGTGGATGGACAACTTCCACCCGATGCGCTTCGGCGAACGTCTGTGGATTTGCCCAAGCTGGCGCGACGTGCCCGATCCGAACGCGGTCAACGTGATGCTGGACCCGGGCCTGGCATTTGGTACCGGCACTCACCCAACGACTGCACTGTGCCTTCAATGGCTGGACGGCCTCGATCTGGCCGGTAAAACCCTTATCGACTTCGGCTGTGGTTCCGGCATTCTGGCAATTGCCGCGCTGAAGCTCGGTGCAGCGCGCGCTATTGGCATCGATATCGATCCCCAGGCCATTCAGGCCAGTCGCGACAACGCGCAGCGTAACGGCGTTTCAGAGCGTCTGGAGCTGTATCTGCCGAAAGACCAGCCTGCCGATCTGCTGGCCGACGTGGTCGTCGCCAACATCCTGGCCGGCCCGCTGCGTGAGCTTGCACCCTTGATCGGCTGTCTGCCGAAGTCCGGCGGTTATCTGGGCCTGTCCGGCGTGTTGGCCACGCAGGCAACAAGCGTGGCGCAAGCCTATGAAGATAAATTCACGCTGGATCCGGTCGCAGAGCGTGAAGAGTGGTGCCGCATCACCGGTCAGCGCAAGTAATCCCCTTACTGCCCTGAAAAAACCACCGCCAATGTAGCCCGTTGCGGTGGTTTTTTTGTTTTTCCTGCCGGTGCGACGACGACACCGCACGCCCTTGAAACGGCCTGGCAAATTCACCGCGATCCTGGACACTTTCTGCCTAAGCCTTCACCGGGCGATTTCAGCATAATTCAGCCCATTCTCAATGAAAAACCCTGACAAACGACTTAAATCACTGCCGTTCTCGGGCTGAATCGAGACTCATTACAGATAAAATCCTGTTGTATTGGGAATATTTTATAGCGCACTAATTAACCAAAATCAGGCAAGCCATTGTTAAATATATATAATATTTTTATGAATCGCGGCATGCCGCATTTTTAATGACGAATAGCGGCCAATTGGTCAAAGTTTGGCCTTTCATCTCAACGCAAAAATGCGTAATATACGCGCCCTTGCGGACACAGTATGGTTACTCTTTGTCTATGCGCATTGGACACCACCAGCTTACAAATTGCCTGATTGCGGCCCCGATGGCCGGCATTACAGATCGCCCATTTAGAACCCTATGTCATGCAATGGGGGCTGGGATGGCTGTATCCGAAATGCTCTCCTCCAATCCGGAGGTGTGGCGGACGGATAAGTCGCGTCTGCGTATGGTCCATAGCGATGAGCCAGGGATCCGCTCCGTGCAGATTGCCGGATGCGATCCGGATGATATGGCCGCCGCGGCGCGTATTAACGTAGCCGGCGGTGCACAGATCATCGACATCAATATGGGTTGCCCGGCCAAGAAAGTGAACCGGAAGCTTGCAGGGTCTGCATTGCTGCAGTACCCGGATCTGGTTAAACAGATCCTCCACGCGGTGGTTAACGCCGTGGATGTGCCGGTAACGCTTAAGATCCGCACCGGCTGGGCGCCAGAACACCGTAACTGTGTAGAGATTGCCCAACTGGCCGAAGACTGTGGTATACAGGCCCTGACTATTCATGGCCGAACCCGCGCCTGCCTGTTCAACGGCAACGCGGAGTACGACAGCATTCGGGCAGTTAAGCAGAATGTTTCCATTCCGATTATCGCGAATGGCGACATTACTGACCCGCATAAAGCCAGAGCAGTGCTCGACTACACCGGGGCTGATGCCCTGATGATAGGCCGCGCTGCTCAGGGGAGACCCTGGATCTTCCGGGAAATCCAGCATTATCTGGACACTGGGGAACTGCTGCCCCCTCTGCCACTTGGCGAGGTTAAGCGTTTGTTGATAGGGCATATTCGGGAATTGCACGGCTTTTACGGCCAAGGCAAGGGATTCCGGATTGCTCGTAAGCACGTCTCCTGGTATCTCCAGGAGCACGCCCCGAATGACCAGTTTCGGCGCACATTCAACGCCATAGAGGATGCCAGCGAACAGCTGGAGGCGTTGGAGGCATATTTCGAAAATCTTGCGTAACAAAAAAGAGCTGACAGAACTATGTTCGAACAACGCGTAAATTCTGACGTACTGACCGTTTCAACCGTGAACTCACAGGATCAAGTGACTCAAAAGCCTCTGCGTGACTCGGTTAAACAAGCACTGAAGAACTATTTTGCTCAACTGAATGGTCAAGACGTTAACGATCTGTATGAGCTGGTATTGGCTGAAGTTGAACAGCCACTGTTGGACATGGTGATGCAATACACCCGTGGCAACCAGACCCGTGCAGCCCTGATGATGGGCATCAACCGCGGTACGCTGCGTAAGAAATTGAAAAAATACGGCATGAACTGATACTAGTCAGTTGGCATGTTGAAAAGGCGCAACCTCGCAAGAGGCGGCGCCTTTTTCTTGTTGGTCGTCCCATCTGAACGCAAAAAAGGCGCTTGCCCCTCCGGGTCAGCGCCTTTGTGTTTATTAAGTCTTATTAAGCCGCGTGATGATGGCCGTGATGGTGGCCGTCATCTCCCCGCTTCGCGTGCGGTAGCGCGTACAAGAAGTACACCAGCAGGGAAATCACTATCAACCCAAGCGTAATGAACAGCACGGTTGGTGGGGTGCATGAACCGAGATAGAGGCAAACCAATACGCAAATAGGCACCAGTACCTTGAACCACGGCATGCGGTAAGTCCCTTGCATCTTTTTCTTGCGCACCACAAAGATACCGACAATCACCGCCAGATACTGCAGCAGACGGCAAACCGTTGCGACCTCCACCAGCAGCACAAAGGACTCTTTCGACATGGCATTCGCCAGGACGATAAAGATAATGGTCACCACCAACATCGCAATGATCGATTTGGCCGGTACGCCGCGTTTGTTATTGGCGCCGGCGGACTCCGGCAGGAAGCCATCCTCCGCCAGCGGCACCAGATTACGCGGCCCGGCAAAGCACATGGCCAGACCGATACCAAACAGGGCAACCACCGATCCTAATGACATCACCGCACGAGCGCCGTTGCCCAGAACCATCCCCACGCTGTCCGCCACGGAGTTATCGGAAGACGCCAGATGCTCGCCCCCCATGGACCCGATAATGGAAGCAAACAGCAGGAAATAGAGTGCCGTGACCGACAACAGCACCAGAATGATCGCCCGTGGGATGTCGCGGGTAGGGTTTTCCATATCTTGCGAGGCCACGCCGATATTCTCGAAACCCACCATCGCGTAAAACAACAGCAGGAATCCGCCTGAAAACTCCGCCGAGGTCAGATGACCAAACGCCGGTACTTCAACCCCGGTCGACTGCGGTACCAACCCTGGCACATCGGTAAAATTAGCCAGGTCGAAATGGCTGAAAGAGACCAGGATGCAGCTGATTAACGCCGCCAATACCAGCCAGCTGCTCACGCGGGTAAACACCGACATCACTTTTACCGAAATCAGGTTGATACCGCAAAGCACGCAGGCAAAAGCGATACTGATCATCGCCGAGTTGGCCGGCGCCAAATGGATACCTAACGCGGTGGTAATGATCCCCGGCAATGCGGCTACCTGTACCGCCAATGCAACGCAGGCGGCAAGAAAACGCATAAAGCCGATATTAAACCCCAGGAAAGGACCAAAAGTGGCGCTAACGTAAACGTAAACCCCCCCGGTTTTAGTAAAAATACCGGCCATTTCAGCAAAAGCCAATGCCATGATCAGCGCAAGAACGGCGCAGATCACCAGTACCGGAAACAGGTTCATACCCAGTTCAGAATAAGCTTTGCCGGGGGTGATGAAGATCCCTGCCCCCAGCAGGCAGTTAATGCCGAACAGGACTATCGTCCCGAACTTCATTTTGCCCGAGGTCGTTGTTTGAGTGCTCATTATTCACCTTTGCGAGACAAAGCGCCCAGACACCACCAGTAGGTGCCCGGACGCTCAGTAAGAAGGTCAGTCAAAGCAAAGACGGGAGTAGCTCAGAACATCGGCAGCAACGGGGCCTGCCGGCACGCTGAGCACTGACGTCAGTGTGTTTGACGTCCCCATTGGGATACGGCGTGAATGCCGTCAGGAAGCGCTCAGCAGAGCACGGACTCATGGGTAGTGGCGTTGGCCTTTAGCTGGTCAACGATGTTGCGGATGTCCTGCGCCAGCAGATTCATCAATGTGGTGCTGACGCCGTAGCGGATCAGAACGCGCATGATGATGGTGTTTTGACGGTTGCTCGGCAGCGGGTATGCCGCCGTTTGCCAACCGCGCTGTTTCACCTGGTTTTGCAAATCATACAGGGTGAAGCCTTTTACATCGTCTTTCAGGGTAAAGACCACGCCAGGCAACCCCCCTTCACTGCTGTAGAGCATTTCAAATTCTGGGAAGTCGGCCAATTTATGCGCCAGGAACTTACCGGTATCCACACAGGTCTGCTGGATCTCGGAATAACCTTCTTTGCCCAGTCGCAGCAGTTGGTAGTACTGAGCAATGACGGAACCGCCGGGGCGACTGAAGTTGAGGGCGAAAGTCGCCATGTTGCCGCCGAGATAGTTAACGTAGAACACCAGATCGTCAGGCAAGTCTTGTTTTTCACGCCATACCACCCAACCCAGGCCCAGCGGGGCCAGACCGTATTTATGACCGGAAGAGTTGATGGATTTTACGCGCGGCAGACGGAAGTCCCATACGATGTGGCTTTGCTCTTCGACGAAAGGCGCAATGAAGCTGCCGGATGCCGCATCAACGTGGATCGGAATATCCAGGCCACGCTCTTTCTGTAGCTTGTCCAGCGCATTGGACAGGCCAAGCACGTCTTCGTACACCAGCGTAAAGGTCGTCCCGAAGGTAGGCACCACACCGATGGTATTTTCATCGATGTAATTAACCATGTCGTCGGGGTGGGCGCACAGGGCGCCTTCGCGGATGGGCACCTCGCGGTGCTCAATCTCAAAATAGGTACAGAATTTTTTCCAGCAAATCTGTACCGGGCCAGTAACCAGGTTTGGCTTGGAAGTGTCCAGCCCTTTCGCCTTGCGTTTTTGCTGCCAGTTACGTTTCAGCGCCAGACCGCCCAACATTGCCGCTTCGCTGGACCCCACACAGGAAGTACCAATCGAATTATTCACGTCTGGCGCATGCCACAACCCCGCCAGCATTTTTGTACAGCACACTTCAATTTTTGCCGTTTCTGGGTACAACTCTTTATCAATCAGATTTTTTACCGATCCCAGCTTCATCAGCTCGTCCACTTCGGGCTCTGACCAGGTGGTGCAGAACGTCGCCAAATTCTGTTTTTCATTGCCGTCTAGCATTAAACGATCTTTAATCAAATTCAAAACAGAACTCGGGCAGCTGGATGATTCTGGGATCTTCCCTTCCGATAAAGTGTGTTGGGCCACCTCAGTGGAATAGATAGGCATATATTGATTAGTCATAATAAATCACCTCTTTTTATTTGATGTGTTTTCATGAAAGTTGCCGTGGATACCGCTAATAATTACGCTTCGACTTACCTCCTTCAGGAATTAATTTTGGTTGTCACCCCAGCCTAATACCTCCCGGCCATCGTGATTAATCTTACGGTGGCCAGCCCTATTACCTGTTATTTACACGACATTTTCTCTATTGCCGCATGCAAGCGAGTCAGCG
Source organism: Serratia sp. OS31 (assembly GCF_014164835.1). Taxonomy (NCBI): domain Bacteria; kingdom Pseudomonadati; phylum Pseudomonadota; class Gammaproteobacteria; order Enterobacterales; family Yersiniaceae; genus Serratia; species Serratia sp. OS31. Next base: position 195,943 of record NZ_JACJFQ010000006.1, read on the forward strand.
TTTTTTCTTTTCCCAATACGGCCAGGCAATCATTTAACGATGGCGTATCTTTCGCCCCGAGAATGAATAATCGCAACGGCATATTGATGTCTTTTAACGACGTACCGTATTCCTTGGAAATATCGCCAATCACCTGGTTAATCTCAGCACTTTGCCAGTCGTTTATCGTGGAGAAGCGCTGATAGATTTCACAGAAAACTGTCGGATGTGCAGAAGCAAGCAACTGCTCGTAAGTTTCCTGGTTGTGACACTGATATTCACCGTAATAACTGCGGCAGGCTTCCGCCATTTCCTTCATCGTTCTGGCTCGAGTTTTTAACAGCTCGGCCAGCCGTGCCAGCGGTGGGCCATCTTCCGTACTGATAGCCAGTCGTTGGAGCTGCCATTGCAAATCGGGCAATAAATGTTCGGCCGTGGCGGTAGCAATATAATGCTTGTTGAGCCACAGTAATTTCTCCGTATTGAATGCACTGGGGGAGTTGCTGACATTGTTAATATCGAACAGAGAGATCATCTCATCCAAAGAGAAAATTTCCTTATCCTGATATCCCCACCCCAAACGCACTAAATAGTTACGCAATGCCTCAGGTAAAAAACCTTCCTCTTGGTATTGCATTACGTTGGCCGCCCCGTGGCGCTTGGAAAGTTTTTTTCCGTCATCCCCGAGTATTGGCGAGACATGGGCAAACACCGGCGGCTCCAGCCCCAACGCCCGGTAAACATAAATCTGCTTCGGCGTATTATTGATATGTTCTTCGGCGCGGATGATATGCGTCATCTGCATGTCGATATCATCGACCACCACACAAAAGTTATAAGTTGGCCAGCCGTCGGTACGGCGAATAATAAAGTCATCAAACTCGCTGTTGCTGAATTCAATACGCCCTCGGATCATGTCGTCCCAGGCCACAATACCCTGCTGTGGGCTTTTCAAACGCACCACGTGGGGCACGCTGGAATCATGCCCCAGATGATGCAGACAGTGGCGGTCGTAAATGAAGTTCTCTTTGTTCTTTTCCTGCTTAGCCTTGAGTGCATTCAAGCGCTCCTCGCTGCAGTAGCAGCGGTAGGCCTGCCCAGACGCCAACAGTTGATCGACCACCTCGTTGTACCGCTCCAGGCGTTTAGTCTGGTAGAAGGGGCCTTCGTCCCAATACATACCCAACCACTTCATCGAGTCCAGGATGGCATCGACCGCGCCCTCCTTTTCCCGTTCCACGTCGGTATCTTCAATACGCAGAATAAATTTGCCGTGATTATGGCGTGCATAGAGCCAGGAATAGAGAGCTGTTCTTGCCCCGCCGACGTGTAAAAAACCCGTTGGGCTGGGCGCAAACCTTGTTCTTACGCTCATTAGAGAACTCCTTATTATTGAATAAAACCCCAAATAATGAGCATTGCATCAAGGTGATAAGCACATTCATCAACACAGAAGCAACTTCAAGCATTACGGGATTAAAACAGCGCCAGAGATAACACCTGCCAATATCAGGTGGCATTTCAAGCCATGCCCTTGAGGTTCATTAACCGCTTGCCAATAAAGCCGTTGGATGTTGGATTGAATAAGAGAGATATTGCAATAATGTTTGAGTCCTAACCTCTGGCTTTTCCACCTTTATTATTTTCTCTATTTCTTTCAACATGCCAGGGGAAACATTTTTGCATTCTATATAGCTTAATTTTTCATCCTTATTCTCTAATCGAAAAGAAAGACATCTGATAGCATCAATAATATTCTGAGAGACGGTACAAATCTCTCTTCCCAAACGAACAAATCCCTGCACGCTACTTTGCTTAGCTATTAAAGTGGTATGAGTGATTTCTGGAGAGAATCGCACAAATAAATAACCGGGGAACAATGGAGTGGTGTGAGTTCTAAACGAATTTTTCCGGTCGGAACGTAATGTTAACCTGGTTTTCATTGGCATATAACATTCAACACCAATACGTTCTATTTCATCAATAACCTTCGCATGTAATCTGGAACGATAGCAAATGAGATACCATGAGTACATTTCTGCCCCTTATTCATTTCATTGCTTGTGATGGAAAACTAATTCATTGCTAACCCGGCCAACGGAAATAGCCGTCCGCAGCCATTGTTCTTAGGAACAAAGCTGAATCAGCGCATTGGTTTTCATTGATCAGATGTCTATTTTCGCCAAGAAATTATCCCAAGGCGTTATCAGGAATTTGGATAGGGTATTTATCGAGATTGGGTCTACGTCAGAGTGCGAGTTAGCGTTTTACCAATGCAGTAGCAGTGAGCGATCCCACTGTTTTTTGAAAATTTCATTTTGACCACCAGCACTACGCCAAAAACAATATTCCCTCTTGAGATAAAAATCCAGTACAAGAATCCACAGACGCAATTTTACTGGATGAGAATTGAAAATGGGCATTAAAACAAAATGAAATGTATCACCCTGTATCAAAAAGTTTCCATATTGTTTTATTTCAATAAAAACAATAATAAAAACAAAACATTGATGAAATAAGGTCGAGAAAAATCAATAGCACTAACATCCCCTGTTACAGGGGAAAAAATACACAAACGCATAATACATATTCATTGACTTCGCCATGATATAAAGCAAATTTCAAACTTTATATCCCACCGTATTTCAGCGCATTTACATGCTAATTTTTTGATCTTTTCGCGCATATTTTGCACAAAAAACTCACCAAAAAATGCACCGTTTTCCTCCATTGGGAATCGGAATATTCGGATCCTCCCCCTGACGTTGTGTGGTAAACTGGACAGTCTTGGACCGCCTTCGCTGGCCTACAGCCCTCCTCCCGAAGCCTGATAGCAGCGCGAACCGCTCTTCGAGTGTAAAGATTTAGTCAATTATGGAATCTGGCTAAACCATAGTGGTATCTGGGTGTCTGAGTAGTTGTATCGCAATTGAGTGGATCTTTATGCGTTACAGGTTGCTGCCCCCTTAATGCATAAATGAGTTCATATGAAGCGTCCGCAAAAATTCAAATCGGCCCTGCTGCATCCGCGCTACTGGTTTACCTGGTTCGGCCTGGCCTGCTTATTCCTGTTGGTCCAACTCCCCTACCCGGTGCTGCACAAGCTCGGCGTGTGGATGGGCCGCACCTCGATGCGCTTTCTGAAACGTCGCGTTTCAATCACCCGCCGCAACCTGGAACTGTGCTTCCCGGATATGGACGAGGCTCAGCGCGAGCGTAAAGTGGTCGGCAACTTCGAATCCCTCGGCATGGGCCTGCTGGAAACCGGCATGGCCTGGTTCTGGTCAGATAAGCGCGTCAAACGCTGGTTCAACGTTTCCGGCATCAACCACCTGAAAATGGCGCAGCAGAACCAACGCGGTGTGTTGGTGATTGGCGTGCACTTTATGTCGCTGGAGCTGGGTGGCCGTGCCATGGGTCTGTGTCAGCCAATGATGGCGATGTACCGCCCGCACAACAATAAAGCGATGGAATGGGCACAGACCAAAGGGCGCATGCGTTCCAACAAGGCGATGCTCGATCGCAAAGATCTGCGCGGCATGGTTCATGCCCTCAAGCGCGGCGAGGCCGTATGGTTCGCCCCGGATCAAGACTATGGCCCACGTGGTAGCGTGTTCGCTCCACTGTTCGCCGTCGATCAGGCGGCCACCACCAGCGGTACCTTTATGCTGGCGCGCATGGCCAAACCGGCGCTGGTACCGGTGGTTCTGATCCGCCGCGAGAAAGGTCGGGGTTATGATCTGCTGATCCAACCGGCGTTGGAAAATTATCCTATCGGCGATGAAATTGCCGCAGCGGCTTACATGAATAAAGTGGTGGAAAAAGAGATCATGCGCGCCCCTGAGCAATACATGTGGCTGCATCGTCGCTTTAAAACCCGGCCGGCCGGCGCACCGTCGCTGTACTGAGCAAAAAAATATTCATCAGCCCGGCCAATGCCGGGCTTTTTTGTGCGCCGGATTTAAAAAACTGCGGATGAGCGCCGATCTTTGCTGTAACCTCCTTTTTTACCCGCACAGGAAAAGGAAATGATGAAAGCTCAAGTCCGTATTGCTCTGGTCGGTGACTACCAACCCCAGGCCGTTTCTCACCAGGCCATCCCCATCGCTCTCCAACTCACCGCCAAACACCTCGACGTCGATATTCAATCCCACTGGCTGCCCACAGAAAGCATTACCGACACTTCGGTCCTGCAACGCTATGATGCCATCTGGGTGGTGCCCGGCAGCCCGTACAAGCATGACGACGGCGCCTTTCTGGCTATCCGCCATGCGCGCGAGCAAAACGTTCCCTTCCTGGGATCTTGCGGTGGTTTCCAATATGCAATCGTAGAGTACGCCCGTAACGTGATGGGTTGGCACGATGCCGGACATGCGGAAACCGACAACGGGGGTCGGTTGGTGATCGCCCCCCTGAGCTGTTCGCTGGTCGAAAAAAGCGGTGCCATTATTTTCCAACCCAATACGCTGGCAGCCCGTGTCTACGGCAAGCTGGAAACGAGTGAAGGCTACCACTGCAACTTCGGCGTCAACCCGGAATTTGTCGCCGATCTGCAACGGCACCCGCTGATAATCAGCGGCCACGACAGTGAAGGTGATGTTCGCTCGGTAGAGCTACCGGGACACCGTTTTTACGCCGCCACGCTGTTTCAGTCCGAACGTGCGGCATTGCGGAACGAGCTTTCGCCACTGGTGGTGGAACTGATCAGGACCGCGGCAACGGCCTGATACCTCCTGGGGGGCCATGGCATAATGGCCCTCCTTGCTTAATTCTAAACAGGCCAGGAGAATAAGATGGCGTAGGCTGGCTTATTATAAATAGACTTAATTCATTCCAAATTAATTAAACCGTCATGCGCGTGCCATATTTTTATACGCCAGCTCCACAATAATCGGATAATGCTCTTATTTATTACTAAATAATATATCATTAGAAATCCTGCAGTTTTATGCAAAGAGTGTACTCGCGGATATCCTGGCGAGAACCCACAAATAATAAGAATAGCAATAGATTACTCCTATTCTTGATGGGAAATCAGGAGTGAGCTCGGGCCTCACCATGAAGACAACATCCCCCACTAAAGCTTTCAGAAAAATAATCCCAACGGAAAAATAAAAATAAATGCATAAAAATCAATTAATTACACAAAAACTGAATCATCCAGGTTTCTGCTGGCCTATTGATCCCCCCTTTTATCTTTTCTCGTTAAATAATTAAATACTGATATTTAAATCATTGTTGACAATAGATAATGAATTTATTTAATTGATAATTATTGCACAATAAACAAATCCATTTTAAATTATTCAAGCAAACAATTTAAAATAGTTAATGTTAAATTGGGCGAATTTACCAGCACCTCTTATAATGTTCGAGTACTTACCGACTACGCACCTATTTAAGTCGACTCTTTCCTATTTTTATGGAGGTGGTTCCGTGTCCGCTTATTCTCTCACGACGGTACAACAGGCCGTATGGCTCGACCAGACATTAAATCCTGATATTCCTCTCTATAATGTGGGGTGTTTATGGCGAGTGGAGCGGGAGATCTCTTTCCCTCTGTTTAAAGAAGCCATCCAACAGGTTCAGCAACGGCATGATGCATTGCAAACCATCCTGAAGGAAACACCGCAAGGCATCATTCAGCAACCTCTTTCTCAAAGATCCATTGAACTTCACTACACCGACTTTTCGCAGCAAGAAGATGCCGCCAGCCTGGCTCAAAACCACCTGCGCGACATCTTTATCCAACCTTATCAACTCTATGAAGACCTGCTCTGGCGCTGCCATTTAACCAAAATCGATGATTCGACTACGCTATGGTTATTGGCCTCGCACCATCTGATTGCCGATGGCACCTCGATCTCTTTATTAAGCCGTATGATCATGGATCGCTATAAGCAATTAAAAACTGGGGATAAAAGTGAGGCCAGCAAGTCGCACTACGGGGATTTCGTGGTTAGCGATCGGGCTTATCTCCAGTCATTACGTTATCAACGCGACCGTGACTGGTGGCTGGAACGTTTTGCAACGGTACCGCCTTCTGTGCTGGAGCGACGACTGCAATACACAGAGCAGCAAGCCTATCCCAGCAGCCAAATCATCAAGCGCTTGCCGCGCGAACGCTTTCTGCGATTAGAGCAATATGCAGCTCATCACGGCGGCTCAGCCATGCACTTTATGGTGGCCCTGCTGGCAAGCTGGTTCGCGCGAATTTGGCAGGTGGACAATGTCACTTTAGGCATCCCGGTGCATAACCGCAGCACCCAGGATCATAAACAAACGCTGGGTATGTTCTCCTCCATGATCCCGCTCAATATCACCGTGGACCTGCAGCAGCCCTTTCACCACCTGCTGCGACAAGTGGGTAGCGAGCTGCGCAGATGCTATCGCCACCAGCGCTTTCCCATTGCCGAACTGAACCGCCAGTTGAACCTGCATCAGCAGGGAAGACGCCAGCTGTTTGATATCAGCTTTTCGCTGGAGGCTTTCCCGACCGATATCGAGCTGGAAGGGAGTCCGTTTAAGGTCGAGAACATCCATCATGGCTATGAACAGCTGCCATTGGGTATCTATCTGCGCCATTACCATCCGGGTGACGATCCGCTGCTGGAGTTCAACCTCAACCAAGCCTGGTTTAGCGATAAAGACGGTGAACGTATCGCCAGCCGCATCCTGCAAATGCTCGATAACCTGTTAGAAGGCGATCCTGACCTGCCCCTGGCTCAATTGCCGCTGTTACTGCCGGTTGAACGACAACAAATTTTTGGCGAATGGAATCATACTCAGCAATCCTGGGCCATGCCGCAGGGCATTCATCAATTTTTAGAGCAACAGGTTCTGCGCACGCCTAACGCCCCGGCACTGTGCTATGAGCAACACCAGGTAAGCTATCTGCAGTTGAATCAGCAGGCGAACCAGTTTGCCGGATTCTTGCGTCAGCAAGGGATACAGCCGGACGATCGCATTGCGGTTTGCGTCAACCGCAGCCCGGAGATGGTGATGGCGCTGTATGCCATTTTAAAATCGGGGGCCGCCTATGTGCCAATCGATCCTGACTACCCGCAAGATCGCTTGCGCCATATGCTGCAGGATTGCGGCGCGAAATTCGTGCTGATCGACGAGGCCGGTGAGCAAGCGCTGCATCTGCTCCATGACGTCGTTATTCCGCGTCTGCACCTGCAGCACGATAGTCATCAATGGCAGCAGGGATCCACGGAAAATCTTGCCCCTTTGGCATCAGATCCGCAACGCAGCCTGGCTTATGTGATTTACACCTCCGGCTCGACAGGAAAACCCAAGGGCGTAATGAATGAACATCGGGGTGTAATCAACCGCCTGCTTTGGACGCAGCAAGCCTATCCTCTGACGCATGATGACGTGGTACTGCAAAAAACGCCGTTCAGTTTCGACGTTTCAGTTTGGGAATTCTTCTGGCCTTTGATGGTGGGTGCGCAACTGGCCATCGCCAAACCCGGCGGCCATCAGGACCCTGACTATCTGAGCGCCTGCATCACTCAACACCGCGTCACCACGCTGCATTTTGTCCCTTCGATGCTGCAATTATTCCTGCGGCATGGCGAAATGGCGCAGTGCGCGTCCCTGCGCCGCATCCTCTGCAGCGGCGAAGCCTTGCCCCTGGCGACGGTGCAACGCTGCCTTCAGCAGTTGCCACAGGCGCAATTGCATAACCTCTACGGCCCGACTGAGGCCGCAGTGGATGTGTCGAGTTGGCAATGTCTGCCCGATGACGAACGGCCGTTGGTGCCGATCGGCAAACCCATCGCCAATACGCAACTCCATATTCTGGATCATCAGCTACAACCGCTGCCACCCGGCGTCGCCGGCGAACTCCATATCGGTGGTATCCAGGTCGCCCGCGGTTACCTTAATCGCCCGGAATTGAACGCCGAGCGTTTTATTGCCGACCCCTTCAGCCCCGAGCCCGATGCACGTTTGTATAAAACCGGCGATCTCGCCCGCTGGCTGCCGGATGGCAACATTGAGTACCTGGGCAGAAATGATTTTCAGGTCAAGATCCATGGGATGCGTATTGAATTGGGCGAAATCGAACAGCAGCTGCGGCAGTGCACAGGTGTGGAAGATGCTGCAATAGTGGCAAAGGAAGACGGACTGGGCGGAAAACGGCTGATAGCCTACGTGGTCGCAACGGACGAGAATGTCCGTTCGGCACAGTGGCGTCAGCAGTTGCAACAGCAGTTACCCGATTTTATGGTGCCCTCCAGCTTTGTCAGGCTGAAAACATTCCCCCTCTCGCCTAATGGGAAGCTGGATCGCAAAGCCTTGCCTGCCCCCGCACCGGTTACGCAAGTTTCACTGCGCTATGAAGCGCCCCAAACTGCGCTGGAAAAACAGCTTGCCGAACTCTGGTCCGAACTGCTGGGCGTCGCGAAAATTGGCCTGGATGATGATTTCTTTGAACTCGGCGGCCACTCGCTGCATGCCATTCAACTGCTGGTCAAACTGAAGCGCCGTGGCTACCCGGTGGTGATAAAAACGCTGTTCGCTCATCCGTCATTACGCGCCCAGGCGCAAGCACTGGCCAGCGAGCAGGCCTCGAACATTGATGCCCCGATTACGGCAGCACCGTTACAACAGCTGTTGGCGCGGCTAAACCAAACCAGCCTTGCCTTCAAGCAGGTACTGCGGCTTAACCGCACCCAGGCCGCCGACGACATCTGGATGATCCATCCTGCGGTCACCGGCTGCGATATTTACCACGATCTGGCCAGTTCGCTGGAAGGCGCGTTTAACGCCTTTGGCATAAACAATTACAACCTGTTTATGCCGACACCCATCACGTCATTACGCGAATTGGCGTCATATTATCTCGGCCATATGAAACTGGCTCCCAGCCGCCCCGTACGCCTTTTGGGGTGGTCGCTGGGGGGGCTGATTGCGCTTGAAATGGCGGCGCAGCTTGAAAGTCGTGGGTTCCGTGACGTGCAGGTCTTCCTGCTGGATACCTTTTATCAAACCGCCTTCCAGCTCCGCAGCGAACCTGGCCTGCTGGCGGCCATGTTGGCTATGCTGGGGATTGATGGCGAAGCCGCAGCCAGAGCGCTAAGAGCGGAGCCTACGGAGTTGTCTTTGAATAAGGAAAGGCTCAGTGCGCCATTGAGATACGCACGGATCACGTTATTTAAAGCCACGGAGGACGTGAATTTGAGTATGACCGACCAAGGGGATGGACGCGAGCTGCTGGCGATTGCCGACAACGGGTTGTCATCCATCAGCCCGTCTTTGCAGATACAGCCTCTGGCTTGTAACCATCACTCTATTATTTTCAGCCATGAGGAAATCGGCCGGGTGCTGCGCGAACCTACGCGAGCACCAACTGCATCAACCGGTATTCGTTAACCCTTCCCCGCCTGCGGCGCTCGTGCCGCAGGCTCACCACATCAGTTGCCCTATCAGTGGGGCGGCAATCACCGTGATAATCCCTGCCAGCATCATCACCAGGCTGGATACTACGCCTTCTTCCTGCCCCATCTCATAGGCTTTCGCGGTACCGGCGCCGTGCGACGAGGCCCCCAGCCCGGCCCCTTTCGCCAGGCTGCTGCGCACGGACAGACGCAGAAACAGGATGTCGCCCACCGCCATACCGAACACTCCGGTGATCACCACAAACAGCGCCACCAAATCCGGCTGGCCGCCCATCTGCCTGGCGGCTTCCAGCGCAAACGGCGTGGTGATGGAGCGCACCGCCAGGCTGCGTTGCACCTCTTCCGGTAACGTCAGCAGGCGCGCCAGCCACACCGAACTGTAAACCGCCACACACACCGCCGTCAGCACCCCGGCGCTTAGCGACAACCAATGGCGGCGTATGATATGCAAATTCTCATACACCGGCACCGCGAAGGCGATGGTGGCCGGCCCCAGCAGCCACAGCAGCCAGTGCGTTTCACCGATGTAGTCCTGGTAGGAGATGTGGGTCACCACCAGCAGCAGCACCAGGATCATCGGCGTCAACACCAGCGGCATCAGCAGCAGGGTACGACGGCGCCGATAAAGTTTTTTATTGGCGAAGTACAGCGCCAGGGTTGCCAGAAAGCAGGCGAGGCTAAGGATAAAATCATTCATCGCGTTGTTTGCGCCGTTGCAGCCAGACTTCCAGTCGATAAACCCGATCGACCACCAATCCGGTCATGCCCAGCGTCAGCATGGTACTGATGGCAATCACCAGAAAAATCTTCCACCCTTCCACCATTAACAGCTGGGCATAGTTCACCACGGCCACCACCGCCGGGACAAAAAACAGCAGCATCTCGGCCAGCAACCAGCGCGAACCGGCCTTGACCCAATTCAGCGGCAGAATGCGCAGCAGGATCAGCGCCAACAACATCAACATGCCGACAATGTTGGCGGGCAGCGGCAGATGGAACTGCTGCACCAACCGGTCGGCAATCAAAAACAGCACCGCATATAAAGTAACCTGGATCGGCACCTGCAGCCGGGACAACACCGAGGGAGCAGCTTGGCGGAACGCCAGTAACATGGGGAAAGGCCTTAAGCAAAAAATTCACGGTTTACAGTATACGCAGCCAGGAAACCTCGCCTGAAATGAATTAAAATTATCGACATCATGCCATCAGGGAATAGTTTCCCGACGGTACTTCCCCCAGGAGAATCCAACGTGGATGTCCGCACCCTGCGCTACTTCGTGGAAGTGGTGCGCCAGCAAAGCTTTACCCGCGCGGCGGAGAAACTGTTCGTCACCCAGCCGACCATCAGCAAGATGCTGCGCCATTTGGAAGAAGAGCTGGAATGCACGCTGCTGATCCGAGAAGGCCGCAAACTGCACCTGACCGACAGCGGGCAAGCGGTATACCAGCGCGGACTGGCGATCATTGATGAGTTCCGCCAGTTGGAGGCGGAGCTGGAAGACATCAGCTCGGTCAAAAAAGGCGTGCTGCGGCTGGGTATTCCGCCCATGGTCGGGCGGCAGATTGCCGATCTGATCCGTCAATTCCGCCAAACCTACCCTGGCATCGAGCTGAAAATCTCCGAGCTGGGCGGGCTGTCGGTGGAGCAGGCGGTGATGTCCGGCGAGCTGGATCTGGCGATGACCATACTGCCGGTCGATTCGGATCAGCCGCTGACCTTCCTGCCGTTACTCGTCCACCCCATGTGCGTGGTTGCGCCGCGTACGCCACACTGGCTTAACCGCACCAGCATCAATATCACCGAGTTGGCCGACTGGCCGATCCTGCTTTATAACGAGGACTTCGCACTGTACAAAATGCTGATGAAAGCGTTCCGTCAGGCCGGGTTTGAGCCGCAGATTGCGGTGCGCAGCGGACAGTGGGATTTCCTGGCTTCGATGGTGCAGGCCGGGGTCGGTATCGCCACCCTGCCGGAACCGGTCTGCCAATGGCTGGATAAGGAAAACCTGATCTGGCTGCCGCTGGAACCGCGTATGGAATGGAAGGTCGGGTTGATCTGGCGGCAGGGCAGCTACCTGTCGCACAGTGCACAGGCCTGGATAGCCTGCTGCCGCGACTACTGGCCGGCAGCCAGTAGCCATAAATAATCAGGGCCGCATTTGCGGCCCCGTGGGTATTATCCTTCTCGCTCTATCAACAGCGCTTCCAGCAGGTCGAGATCGTGCAGGAGCTTCTGCAGCGTCTCGTTGCTGATTTTCTGCGTGGCGCGCAGGTGATATAGCTCGCCGCGCTCTGCGCGCAGCGCAGTCAGGCGGAAACGACGCTCGAGGTTTTCCAGCATCAGCGCATTTTCGATATCGTCTTTGGTGGTGATGCGCCGCCGCAGCGTCCCCACCACTCGCGAACTGATCTCTTTCAGCACCTGCGGATCGAGGTTTTCCTCGGTATCGACCGCCAATCGCTCTTCCATTTTGTTGATGCTTTCGATCGCCACTTCGGCTGCCATGGCGATTGCCATCCGCTCTTCGCTCTTGCTGACGCTCTTATCCGCCACCTGAACGCCACGCAGCAACAGCGGCAGCGCCAGTACCCCGGCAATCAACGAAAGCAGGATCACCCCAGCGGCGATAAACACCAGTTGGTAACGCGCAGGGAAGGCGGTGCCATCACTCAGCAACAGCGGAATTGACAGCACACCGGCCAGCGTAATCGCCCCTCGCACCCCGGCAAACGACGCTACCCACAGCTCGCGGGTGGTGTATTCACCGAACTGCAACGGCCGCTTTTTCATAAAGCGACGGCTGGCGTTTTTCATCAGCCACAGCCAGGTAAAACGCAATACCAGCAGCGCCGCGTAGATAATCGCCACGTCGGCAAACAGGTACCAGGTCTGAATGGTCGGATCCAGCTCCGCCTGCAGGATAGAGGTTTCCAGGATCCCCGGCAGCTGCAGGCCCAACATGATGAACACCATGCCGTTGAACACAAACTCCAGCATCGCCCAGACGCTGTTGGCGCGCAGGCGCATCGCCAGCGGCGCGTTACGGATCACGCCGGACTGGCTGATGGTCATCCCCGCCGCTACCGCAGCCAGGATCCCGGAGACGCCAATGTGTTCGGCAATCAGGTAAGAGGCAAAAGGCAACAGCAGCAGGAAGACGATCTGCGTCGCCGGGTCATCACCACTCCAGCGGCTCATGATCCGCAAAGATTTACTGTAGAGCCAGGTGACCGCTACGCCGGCCAGCAGGCCGCCGATCGCCACCTTGAGAAACTCGAGTGTCGCGCCGCCCACGGTAAACACCATGGTGCCCATCGCCACCGCGATAGCGAATTTGAGTGAAACCAGGCCGGACGCATCGTTCATCAGCGCCTCGCCTTCCAGCACGCCCATGATCGGCTTCGGAATACGCCCTTTACCGACAATGCCGGACAGCGCCACGGCATCCGTTGGCGACAGCACCGCCGCCAGCGCAAACGCCGCCACCAGAGGAATGCCCGGCACCATGGCATAAATCAGATAACCGACGCCGACCACGGTGATCAGCACCAATACCAGCGCCAGGCCAAGAATTTCGCGACCGTGGTGCAAAAACTCCCGCGTCGGGGTTTTCCAGCCATCGGCAAACAGCAGCGGCGGGATAAACAGCACCAGGAACAGTTCAGGGTCAAAGTCGACGTGCAGCCCGAAATGCGGCCAGGCCAACAGGGCCCCGATACCGATTTGCATTAACGGCAGCGGCACCTGGAACGGCAACATGCGAGTCACCACCCCGGACAGGGAGACCACCAGGATTAATATGAGGATTGTAAAAAAGATTTCCATGCTTTCCTTAGACTCTTGGGTTCAGACTACATCTCTGATGTATACCCGATAGTAGATCACTTTTTTTACGGCGGTTAAAGCTTGTTGTGCCTTTCAAAATGCAGCATCGGCAGAAGGAGATTTATCTGAATCAGAAGTGGGGACAAACACCCCCGCCGGAGCGACGGGGGAAACGACATAGCGGTTAGATTGCCCAGCCGCCGGCATAGAATGCCACCAGCGCCACGGCGATCAGCACGGTGCCGATATTCAGCCGACGCCATTCACCGGAGAAGATACGGCCAATCACCAATGAGCTGAAGCCCAGCATGATACCGGTGACGATATTGCAGGTCAGCACGATAAACACGGCGCACAGCAGGCCGGACATGGCATCGACAAAATCATTGAAGTCCAGTTTGGTGACGTTGCTCAGCATCAACAGGCCGACGTACATCAGCGCCGGTGCGGTCGCGTAAACCGGCACCAGATAAGACAATGGCGACAGGAACAGGATCAGCAAGAACAGCAGGCCGACCACGGTCGCGGTCAGGCCGGTTTTGCCGCCCGCTGCCGTACCCGCTGCGGATTCAATATAAACCGCCGCCGGGGCCGCACCGACCAAACCAGAGAAAATGCTGCTCAGGGAGTCCGAAGTCAGCGCTTTACCGCCGTTGATGATTTGCCCGTCTTTATCCAGCAGGTTGGCCTGGCCGGCCACCGCACGGATAGTACCGGTGGCGTCAAACACCGCGGTCATCACCAGCGCCAGCACGCTCGGCAATACCACCGGCTGCAATGCGCCCATGATATCCAGGCTGAAAATCAACGAGTTGCCGTTGGCATCCGCCAGGCTTGGCATCGCGAAGAGGCCCTGGTATTTCACCGCCGGGTCAAACACCAGCCCCACCACCGAAATGGTGATGATCACCAGCAGAATACCGCCGGGAACGCGCAGTTTTTCCAGCCCGAAAATCACCGCCAACCCGAGCAGCGTCATCACGACCGGGAACGAAGTGAATGCGCCCAGGGCCACCGGCAGGCCGTCCAGCGGGTTTTTTACCACCAGACCAACGCCGTTAGCCGCAATCAGCAACAGGAACAGGCCGATACCGATGCCGGTGCCATGGGCTACGCCCATCGGTAAATTGCGCAGGATCCAGGCGCGAATGCCGGTTACCGAAATAATGGTAAAGAGCACGCCCATCAGGAATACCGCCCCCAACGCCACCGGAATGCTGATGTGTTGGCCCAGCACCAGACTGAACGCCGTGAAGGCGGTCAGTGAAATCGCACAGCCGATGGCCATCGGCAAATTGGCCCATAACCCCATCAGCAACGAACCGAGGCCCGCCACCAGGCAGGTGGCGACAAACACCGCCGTGGGTGGGAAGCCGGCTTTGCCCAGCATGCTCGGCACCACGATCACCGAGTACACCATCGCCAGGAAGGTGGTTAGCCCCGCCACCACTTCCTGACGCACGGTGCTGCCACGCGCAGAAATATTAAAATAACCATCAAGCCCGCCTTTTGGTTTAACGGCGTTATTCGCTTGAGAATTCGACATGTTGCTGTCCCCTGTGTTTCATTGCCAGCCCGTTTAAAGAGGCTTGTTATTCCGCCCACGCATGTTCATTAGGGTAACGTTTGCTTTTCTGCCCCTTGCTCACGTCGCCAACCGGCGTCGCATAAAAGGCAAACGTTTAACTCACAGTGAATGGTGCGGGTAATTTATGGTGGTTTATTCAAGGCAAACGATTATCCAGCCTTCCATACCGTCTGATCAACCAAAGATCGCGCCAATTTATGCAGAAAAGCACTGGGATCAATCATTATCGAAAACACGGTATTTGTCTCATAGGTAAATCCGATGGGAACGCCCCCCTTTCGGAGGGCAAAAGCGGGCTACTGAGCCTGTGCCGCCTTTTCATCCATGTACATCAGTTCCCAGATGTGTCCGTCCAGATCCTGAAAACCGTGCCCGTACATAAAGCCATAATCTTGCGGCTGGTTATAGGTATTGCCGCCGGCGGCAATCGCCTTGCGCACCAGGTCGTCAACCGCCGCCCTGTTAGGCTGCGACAGGCATATCAGCACTTCGGTCGCCTTTCTGGCATCGCCGATAGGGTTCGGAGTGAACATTTTGAATTTGTCGTGGGTTAACAGCATCACATAGATGCTGTCGCTGACCACCATGCAGGCGGCGGTATCATCGGTGAACTGCGGATTGAAGCTAAAACCCAGCCGGGTGAAGAATTCAATGGAAACGGGCAGATCGCCCACCGGCAGGTTAACAAAGATTTGCGTAGCCATGGGCTACCTCCGACGAAGAGTGACCTCATCGAGTATAGCCCACTCGCTCATTTCAGCAGGTCATAAGGCCCACCCTGCTCCAGTGCCCGCTGGTAGGCCGGACGCGTATGGATACGCTGCAAATAGCCACGCAGCTTCGGGCAGCCGTCCAGTGCGCCACGCGCCGCCATCGCTTCCAGCGGGAAACTCATCTGGATGTCCGCCGCGCTGAATTCATTGCCGACAAACCAGGTGCTTTTCTCCAGGTGTTGCTCAAGATAGTCGCAGTGCGGAGCGATCTGTTTATCCAGATACTCCCGCTGTACGCCTTTGCCAATGGCCCCCGCCACCGGCCGTAATAACCAGGGAATCGGCGGCTGCCCTAGACGGCTAAACACCAGCTTCATCAACAACAGCGGCATCAACGACCCTTCGGCATAATGCAGCCAGTAACGATACTGCTGACGAGCGTGATAATCGGTGGGGATAAACTGCCCCTGGGCATCGTAGGCTTCCTGCAGGTATTCAATAATGGCGCCGGACTCCGCCAGCGTCAGATCGCCATCGACAATCACTGGCGACTTGCCAAGCGGATGGATTTTTTTCAACTCCGGCGGCGCCAGCATGGTTTGCGGATCGCGCTGATAGCGCTGCACCTGGTACGGCACACCCAATTCTTCCAAAAACCACAGGATGCGCTGCGATCGCGAGTTATTTAGATGGTGCACGATAATCATGGGGCTTCTCCACTCTGTTGCCATACCCGATATATGCCGAGGCTTCTGGTTAAAGGGTAGTGGTGAATTATCCCGCCTGCCAACAAGGCCATCTGGCGCTCAAATTTAAATCAATAAATTTGACAGAGATACTCAAAACTCTCCGATTTTCTCTTTGGGTACGACGGCCTATTATCTAACACATCGAGAGACAACAGCCTCTCACCTAAAAAATACCCTGAGGATTGAATCATGAAAAACATCAAATTTTTTGCTACCGCTCTGCTGCTGACCACCGCTTCTTTCGCCAGCGTTGCCGCTGACCAACCTGCTAACCAGCCTGCGGCCGGTGCCCAGAAAATCGGTGTGGTGTCCGTGAGCGGCGCTTCCAACCTGAGCACGCTGGAAAATGAACTGGCCAGCAAAGCCGCTGCATCAGGCGCCAGCTCTTACCGCATCATCTCCGCCGGTGGCCAGAACAAACTGTACGGCACCGCAGAAATCTTCAACTGATCGTCAGACAGTAAACTGATGGAAGAAAGAAGCCCCGCAAGGGGCTTTTCTTGTTTCTAGCGGGCATCAAATCGCGTCGCCAGCTTCTGCAGACGAAACTGCTCGGCCATGTAATCGACAAACACCCGGGTTTTGGTCGGCAGAAACTTGGTGGTCGGAAAGTACAGGTACACACTGCCGCGATCGACATACCACCCCGGCAAGACCCGCACCAGCCGGCCGCTTTCCAGATAAGGCAAGGCATTCGGCATGGCGATCAGCGCAATGCCCAATCCCAGTTCTGCGGCCTGCGCTGCGGCATCCGGTTCGTTTACCGTCATTTTGATTTCCATCGACGGCGCTCGCTGCTCATTCTCCGCATTGCGCAGCGGCAAATTGCGGATCCGCCCGGTTTGCGGTGAGCGGATAAAAATGCCCGCATGGTTCATCAACTGTTCCGGCTGCTGGATGGCTGTGTTGCGCTGCAGATAGGCTGCAGAAGCCACCAGGACGCCGTGGGCTGGGGCCAGTTCACGTGCAATCATGCCCTGCGCCAATTCGATACCGCCCCCGATAGCGGCATCAAAATGTTCACCAATCAGGTCCACTTTGCGGTTGTCGAAATGCCAGTCGGGGACAATTGCCGGGTAACGCGCCAGAAAGTCGGGCAGCATCGGCATGACAAAATGCAGGCCGAACGCCGTCCCCATGCTGACCTTCAGCGTGCCGGCCGCCACGCCGCCGCTGCTGCTTACCCCCTTTAATGCGCACTGGATCGACAACAAGCCGCCGCTGACCTCCTGCAAAAAACGTTCGCCCTCTTCGGTCAGGATCAATTTGCGCGTATTGCGCTGGAAAAGCCTTACTCCGACGATCGTCTCCAGCTTGGTCACGTTCTTCCCGACTGCCGCAGAGCTGATGCCCAGCTTGCGTCCGGCCGCGGAAAAGCTGCCGTTCTCTGCACTGCTGACAAAACATTCCAGATGGCCCAGCATGGTTTCCCCTGTTGATTTCAAACCCGTGGTTTAAGCTGATTATAGCTCTTTGTGGCTAGTGGCCGCCCTACTTTTCCCAGATACTGGTCCGGTAGATTTTTTAACCTCCCCCTACTCTGGAGAAATACCATGACAACAACACGTCCTCTGCAAAACAAAGTCGCCTTCATTCAGGGCGGCTCACGCGGTATTGGCGCCGCCATCGTCAAACGTCTGGCGCGTGAAGGTGCAGCAGTGGCCTTCACCTACGTGGCCTCCGCCGATAGAGCTGACGCGGTGGTGAGTGAAATCACCGCTTCCGGTGGCAAAGCGCTCGCCATCAAGGCTGACAGCGCCGATGCTGCGGCGGTGCAACAGGCCGTTCGCCAGGCGGTGAATAGCTTCGGTAATCTGGATATTCTGGTTAATAACGCCGGCGTATTCACACTGGGCAGCACCGAAGAGTTAGCGCTGGCGGATCTGGATCGCATGTTGGCCGTTAACGTGCGCAGCGTATTTGTCGCCAGCCAGGAAGCCGCGCGCCATATGAATGACGGCGGTCGCATCATTCATATCGGCAGCACTAACGCCGAACGCGTGCCCTTTGGCGGCGCCGCGGTGTACTCAATGAGCAAATCAGCCTTAGTGGGCCTGACCAAAGGCATGGCACGCGATCTCGGCCCGCGCGGCATCACCGTCAACAACGTGCAGCCTGGTCCGGTAGATACCGAAATGAACCCGGATGAAGGGGATTTCGCTGAACAGTTGAAACTGCTGATGGCCGTAGGCCGTTACGGCAAGGATGAGGAGATCGCCAGCTTTGTCGCTTACCTCGCCGGGCCGGAAGCGGGCTATATCACCGGCGCCAGCCTGAGCATCGACGGCGGTTTTTCGGCTTAATATTCCTCCGCAAGCAAAAGGCCCCACCCGGGGCTTTTTTAGTTTGTCTACAATGAAAAGATGCGCCATTCGGAGTGTCCTCCATGAATGCTATCTCTTTTCACCGATTACTCATCGCCTGCTTCACCGCCCTACTGCTTGTCGGCCCAGCTCATGCTGCTACGGTGAAGGATAAGCCGTCGAAGCAGGAAGAACGCGATACCCTGAAAGTCAACATGGACGACATCATGCAGCCCTGGAAGGGGGACTTGCCAGGCATGCTCGGTCGACGGGTGATCCGGGTGTTAACCACCTACAGCAAGACCTTCTTTTTCATCAACAAAGGGACCCAGCGAGGCCTCACCCACGACATATTTTTGGAATTCGAACGCAATCTTAACCTGACGTTGATGAAAGAGAACAAGCTCAAACACCGTCACCTCAAGGTACGTGTCATCTTTGTGCCCGTCGCACGCGATCAGCTACTCAATGCGCTCAACGAAGGTAAAGGAGATATCGCGGCGGCCAACCTTACCATTACCCCGGCACGCCAAGAGCAAGTGACATTTACTACCCCCCTCTACCCGAAAGTTAAAGAACTGCTGCTCTCTGGCCCCTCATCGCCCAAAGTGGAAAACCTGGAACAGCTCTCTGGCAAGACAGTTTTCGTACGCCCTTCGTCGAGCTATTACGAAAGTCTGGTGGCCCTGAATGCGCACTTCGCCCAGGAATCTCTTCCTCCCGTAACCCTTGAAGCGGCCCCCGAATCGCTTGAAGATGAAGATCTGATTGAGATGCTGAACGCCGACCTTATCCCCTTGATCGTGGTCGATCGGCACAAGGCTTTATTCTGGAAACAAGTATTTCCCAAAATTCAGATACACGAGGATGTGGTGCTGCGTGACGATGCCAATATTGCCTGGGCCGTTCGCAAGAACAGCCCGCAGCTTCTCGCTTTACTGAATAACTTCGTCAAAGATAATCGCCAGGGCAGCAAGCTGGGGAACACCATCCTGGTGCGCTACCTGAAGAGCGCAAAATATGTCAAGAATGCAACGGCAGAGAAGGAACGCAGCAAATTTCTGGCGATGGTGGATATATTCAGGAAATATGGCGATCGTTATGATGTGGACTGGTTACTAATGGTAGCCCAGGGCTACCAGGAGTCACGCCTCAACCAGTCGGTCCGCAGCCGGGTCGGCGCCATCGGTGTCATGCAGGTAATGCCTAGTACAGGCAAGGAACTGAAAGTCGGCGACATACGCAATCTGGATCCCAATATCAATGCTGGGGTGAAATATATGCGCTGGATGATCGACCGATACTACGCTGACGAACCCATGACACCTCTCGACAAAGTGCTCTTCTCATTCGCGTCCTACAACGCCGGACCGGCCCGTATTGCCCGTTTGCAAGCCGAAACCAAGAAACGCGGCTTTAACCCCAATATATGGTTTGGCAATGTGGAGTATCTGGCCGCCGAGCGGATCGGTGCCGAAACGGTGACTTATGTCAGTAACATCTACAAGTACTACATCGCTTATCGACTTGTCATGGACGAGCGAGCTCGCAAACAGCAGGCGCTGGATAACCCCAGAAATACGCCAGTCCCAGAAAAGGTGGAGGGCCCCACCGTCAAACACCCCGAACGCCAGACCCGTTAAAAATACCATTTAGCGACAGGCTGTTATTGCTGCCGCCTAATAGCATCGAGAAACTCATCGCTAACGCAGGGTTTTCACGGCCACGGCGTTTCTTTCAGTCCTTGCTGATTCATGCCTGGATAGCCAGAAAACAGTGATTATGTTCAGCCTTGTCCACTTCGCTGTAAGCATAAAAAAACCCGCAAAAGCGTAATGCCGGTCACTTAAGGTGACCGGCATTGTTTTTTATAGGATATTTTCGTTTCAATGATTTCAGTTCCCGGGGATACCTGCGCTCCCTTCGACCTGGTAGCACCAAACT
>NZ_JACJFQ010000070.1:0-5285 GCF_014164835.1 Serratia sp. OS31
AAGGGAAAACAGCGGCTGCCAGTGCGTAATCCAGCACCACTGGCGACGCCGCAAGCGTTAAACCAGAGCTGGTCCATCGATTTTATGCACGATGCGCTGATCTGCGGTAGAGGCTTCCGGACCTTCAATGTGGGGTAATGGGAGCGAAGCTACAATATGACGACATTTGTCTTGGATGGGGCTCTGACAACCATGATCAGCTTAACGCCTCAAATATCATGTCCATCGAAAATCCCTTGTACTGGAGGTAGCGAATCTGTTTATTTTTTTCTTTAGCTTCTGATACCACCACATCACCAAATTTACTGACTTTCAGGTCCTTTGCCATTGCATACCAGTCCACATCCACTTTCTCCAGTATCTGCTCGACCAACTCCTGAGAAAAACCTTTTTGCCTGATCTCCTGTTTGATTCTGGCCGGGCCATGTTTTTTTCGAACATGTTTATCAATCAGGTGTTTTATTAGGCGGTGATCATCCAAATAACCACACTCAACCAGCCTCGACAACGCCTTCTCGATATTCTCTCTGTTTTCCGTCATCTTACTCAGAGCCTGAGCCAACTCACCGGATGCGTAATCCCGCCTTGCAAGCAGTGACACCGCGTGGTCATACAGTTCCTGTGATGTCATGAGGCATCTCCGCTGTAGCGTAGGCCGTCTTTTCCTACCGATAATCCTTTGATTTTATCTGTCATCAGCGGCCAGAGTGCGGTTTTACGTTTATGTTGTTCGTAGAGAGTTCTAAGGTAGCCCTCTGTTTCCGGAAGCTGAGGGCAATTTTCCAGACCTTCGCCGTAATCGATGGCTTTTTTCATGTCTGAGGCGGCATAGCTGTAATACTTGCTTTTGGATTGCTGAATGTTGTCCTCGACCAAAAATCGACGCAAAAGGGTCGCCGTATGCGCATAGCCATGTTTATACAGGGTACTGGATAATGTCCGTAAATATGAATGGGTGATATAAGCCAGAGAGTCGGTGAGGTTGTTTTTTGGTGTGCCCATAATGCAGGTGTCGATTAAGTCATACCGTTCAATATCTGATGCAAAATAGACATATGGTGCTAACCCTGTATCTTTTGCTATTTTCAGGAATGCAGGGCTGTGATCGACATCTTTTTCAGCAGCTTTTGTGTACAGGTGATAAAAACGGGTATCGCATTGAAAAGTGAATGCTGTAATACAGTGGGCTTTGGCTTCCTCTTTTCTCCCTTCTTCGATCAGAGCCTGAATGAATAGTTCATTCCATATGATATTATCTGCGATCTCCTCATCGTCAGCTCGCTGGCTGTTTAATACAGCGAGTGCATCATCGGATCGCAGGTCTTCCATAAGTAATCTGACATAATCAAAATAATGGGTGGAATGGAAAAACTCATCGCTTTTAAACGCTATCGTCAGAAAATCGAGGTCTTTTATTATTATACTGAGGCCAAGAGCTTCCCGGAGGAGTTTTTTTTGATAATACATATCACGGATTACACATAAAATATCCATACCAAGTAAGGTTCGGTATTTTTTAAATATTTCAATTCCAAAATAGAATTCTCTTTCTACAACGGTGAATATTTTTTTAGCAATGGATGCGGGATCGTTGTTTTTTTGTGCTTCCAGTGATTTCATCCACGCATCCAACAGAATGGTGTAGTAACCCATCCAGCTTCCGCTGGAGGTGTCCACGTTCCCGGTGAATTTTTCGAACTCAAGCATCATTTTTACGCTCAGACTTTCTGCTTGCTCGGGGAGCTCGTGGGCGATACCCACAAGAGGGTTCGCTATACTGCGTGTCAGCTCGTCAAAAAAGGCATCGGCATCATAGTAATCATAAAAACGTTTGCTTCTGGCACGTCGGGCATACTCCTTCTCGACGGCTTTGAGTACCTCCGCTGCTGATAACAGATACCCATTCACCAGTGTGGTCCTGGCCTGCTTATTATCCTGTATCAGGTCATGAATAATATTAACCAGCACGTCATGGCTCATATCTGAAAGCTGTGCGGTTTGTTTTTTTGTTAACGATGCCATGAAGCTCCTCTTGGGGCTGGCTGTATGAAACACCAGGGCGTGTTATTTGCCCCTTCAGGTTATAAAATCATCCGGATTAACAGGATGAATTTGCAGCCTTTATTCTGTGAATAGTTTGCCGCGTTGTACTGAACTGACGGGCAACAGCACTGATGCTGTCTCCAGCTTTCAGACGGATGATCACCGCCTGCTGTTGTTCCTCATTCAATGCAGGTGGACGCCCGAAGCGTTTCCCTGCTGCCTTTGCCCTGGCAATACCAGAATGAGTGCGCTCAAGAAGCAAGTCACGTTCGAACTCGGCCACTGCCGAGATGACCTGCATGGTCATTTTCCCCGCTGGGCTGGTGAGGTCTACGCCGCCCAGCGCCAGGCAATGAACCCGAATGTCTGACTTTGCCAGCAGTTCCACTGTCTTTCTTACGTCCATCGCATTGCGTCCCAGACGGTCAAGTTTGGTGACAATCAGTACATCGCCATTTTCCATACGATCAAGTAGCCTGGCAAAACCGTGCCGTTCACTGGCAGCAACTGAACCGCTGATATGTTCTTCGACCAGTCGCTGAGGTCTGACGGTAAAACCGGCAGCTTCAATTTCCCTACGCTGATTTTCGGTGGTCTGCTCGAGAGTGGAGACCCGACAGTAAGCAAAAACTCGTGACATAGTGAAAATTTCTGTACGTAATGGATGTCCGAATCATAATGCATGTACGAAACAAATTACACTTACTTTCGTACATCCTCTGCAAGGGGTGTACGAAACCGCTCGGTTATGGTCACTCTTATGCTGCTACCTTCAGCCGACTGCCCATGTCCAGTTCGATACGACCATATGGATTGACATGGTTGTATATCAGCGGACTCAGCCCTCTCCAGTCAGCTTCTGTCATTTTGCTTCGCCAGGCAGGTTCAGACAGTACCTCCTGAATCAGAAGTGTGTTGACGTAAACCAGACTGATCTGCAGCAGATGCAGTGCCAGCATGGAAATTTCCTGTTCCTCTGGCCTGTTGGAAGTGAATTCACCATGCTCGCCGTAAAAAATAAAATCATTGGCGCTGTTCCAGTTCTCTACAACGTTCAGTCCGGAATTGATTTCACACCGTAACCCCTCATCGTTTAAATAGCGGCAAAGGAAAATAGTTTTTACAGCCCGTCCCAATTCTGCCAGGGCTTTATATGTCGGGTGTTGTGCATTATTGCGGGTAAATCGTCTTAATATGGCCTCCGGCTCTGCAGTGCCGGTCCTAAGGGCCGCTGTATATTTAATAATTTCATCATACTGTTGCCGGATCAGCTCCCAGTTTATTTCTTTTGTCAGCACCGGAGAGAGTGCCGGATATAGTGCGATGTCACCAGACTCGCAGATACTGAGCTTTTGCCGGGCGATATTTTTCAGTCGGGGCAGTAAGTCAAACCCCAGCACATAGCTGAAGGCAAAGGCCATCTCGCTCTGACCGTGGCTGTCTACGTACTGGTGGTTGATTTCCATATCCGTACAGTGCCGCAGAACGCCCTCCATCATGGCGGCCACCTCTGACGATGAGCACCGGCGCAGCTGGGAATAAATGCAGGTGGAGTTGGTATCCACGTGCCAGTAAATCATAATGCCACGCCCGCCGTACCGCGCATGCCATTCTGTCATCAGATTCTGATCGTACGCGCTGAATTTCCTGGAGTCAGCGGCGCAGGACGTGGTGACATCACCCCAGATGGTGGGCTGCTTTATCCGGAATATCCCGTTCACAATCTGCGCGATGGCCGATCGCAGAGTATCTTTCTGGATAAATTTCCGTTTGATATGACGTAACTCTTCATAAGAGACGCCCGGCTACTGGCTGGCGATACGCTTCAGACCGACGTTGGTTCCCAACCCGAACAGACACAACAGTAGCCGGTGCTGCAGCGTCTCCGGATCAATCACCTCACGGCTGCCTGATGTTCTGAATAATGACGAAAACTTTTCCCGCAGGTCAACCTCCTTCAGCAGGTCAATAAGCTCGAGGTCGGTCCAGCGACGTCCAATTTCACGCTTCAGCGACAGCGTATTTGGCGGCTCTTCCTGCGGGGGCAACGGGCTCAGGCGTATCCGTTTTTTCCCCTGCGCCCGAATACTGACCTTCTGATTCAGAGGAAATCCATAATTTAGCGTTTCCAGCCACTGCCGCAGGGTCTTTTTAAGTTGGGCAATAAACACCTCTCCGTCAGTAGGTGCACCCAGGAGCGTATAATAATGCTCCCGGTTATCAGAATAATCAGCCGGTAAATCTTCCTCCGGATTGCGGTAACGATCGGCTCCATTTACCCATATTTCTTTATTTCTAAGGCTGTTTCTTAACGCTCGCAGGACGCATATTTCATAATTAATTCGGTTAATTCGCTCTTCACCCTGTTTACCGGTTTCCATAATAATATTGCGCCATTTTTTTTGGATCACACCATCAACAGGCACATCGTCTGCAGCATAATAATGCTGGTTACTGTGCCGGTGCATTTTGATAATATTAATGGCGTCAATCACGGGACGGTACAGGTGATTACCGGACTGGAAATCCAGCTGATCCAGTACGGGGAGCAGCATCCGGCGATAATGAGCACCATAAGATGCCCGGATAGACTCATGGACTTCAAGTTCAGGATCGCTTCCCAGCGTAGTAAACTCTTCCACAAGACGCTGCAGCGTTCTCTGTGCAACAACGGGATAAACCACCTCTTTGATGACACCATCGGGTTGATCCGCTGTTGCTTCAGCCATCCGGAAGAGCAATTTTGTTTTTCCTCTGACTTTTTTAAAGGCCGCAAACTGTTTTTTATCCACTTTCTTCTCAGCCCGCGTTCCGAGGTTGTGGATCAGCTGCATTAGCATTTCAGTCAGGGCATCCGTCAGCTGTTGCCGACGTCGCCAGCAGTACATGATAATCATGGGGTAACGAATACTGACCGGGTGGCGCCGGATTTCCCTGACGGATTCGGCAGCGCAGCGCTGACGATATATTTCGATAAATTTGGGTGGAACGCCCCGGACCAAATCAGCATTCAGCCCCAGTTCATCGAGGGCGGTGAGTTGTGAAATAACAAAGAGAATATTATCGAGGCTGGGTTTCCCCGGTTCCTTTTTTATTATGCTTAATATATTTTCTTTATTATCGGAGCCATCATCTATTTCTTTTTGCTTGTCGGGTAATAATTTATTAATTACATATTTATGGTTGTTGGTGAGTCTGTTGTAAATGGAGTTTAAAAGGGTCTCTTCATAATGGTATGTAGC
>NZ_JACJFQ010000071.1:0-4707 GCF_014164835.1 Serratia sp. OS31
TTTGAGGCGCAGCGACAGACCCTGCTCACAGTAGAGGCGGTAGATTCTTTTGTGATTATCGCGCCAGCCTTCCCGCCTGAGCATCACGTGTACCCGGCGGTACCCGTAATGCCCAGCTTGCGACAGACGTCCGGCACTGACGTACCCAGCTCAGCCTGCTTCAGGGCAAAAACAATCTGCTCTTCGGTAAATCGTGACTTTTTCATCGGCACATCCTCCGCTCAGGGGAGTGTGTATCATGCCGGAATTCTGTTTCTGAATGGAGCAGGATTTTGGGTCAGGGTCAAGTGTGAAAGTTAAACCATTGGATGCGCCTTCAATAAGTTCAGGCAGTTGTTGCTGAAGACACTGGATCCCGACAGGAATAATACGCCCATATTCAGCGAGCAGAGAACGAATCTGGTTAGCCAGCGCGGTTCTCTGCTCAACTATAAGTTAACGGGTATTACGCAGCGCTTTGATATCCTGCTGCTCCGTGTTTTTGACCGGAACAAAGTGGATGCCCGGGCGGCATGCTGTTTCACAAATCGCCAGCGCATCGTTTGCATCGTTCTTCTGACTTTTGGCAAATGCTTTCACGTACTGGGCAGGGATAAGCCTTACGCTGAATCCCATAGCACTGAGGGTTCGGCCCCAGTAATGAGAGGTTGAACAGGCTTCCATCACGATTAACGTACCCGGTTCAAACTGGCGAAGCGTATTCGGCAATTTCTGACGCGATATTTTTCTGTTCCAGGCAACGGAACCATCAATCATCCAGACACATACCTGAAAAATAGATTTGGCAATATCGATACTAACAACTCTTATCGTGTTCATGTGATGTTCTCCCGGATCAATGCAATCAGTAAAAGTATGGCACTGACTACCTTAGGAAAGGGCGTCCATCACATCACTACAATCATAGATGGTTGCTGAGCCAGCCAGTTGAGTAAGTGGCTACGCGAAAGTTTTATCTTTCCAGTCGGTTTTCCATAAGCATTAATACTGAAAAGATAAAAGTTGGTTTTAGCCAGATCGATGCCGGTGATTTTCATTTCAGACATGGTATCCCCTTACTTTTTTTCTGATTAAAGTTCATCCATCATGGCCGAAATGGATGCTGCCAGGAGGGGGAAAACCATCTCATCGCTTACGTATCATTTTGTAACGGTTGACTAAGTGTAAATCTGTTACTGGCGTTATTGGCCCATTCCCTTAATCATCCGTCTCATGACGTAACATCCAGGTGCTCCCACCAAAAAGCAAGTTCCCTACAACCTGTTCCCAGGTTTCTGTTTCAGCCAGTTTCATTTTCACTGACAAAAAATCGGCATGGCTCAGAATAATTTCATCACCGTCAGCCGCGGATTCCAGCACATAGCCGTCGGCCAGCACTGATTTTTCCTCGCGGGGGCTCCGCGCTGAACGCCGGTAAAAACTTTTAATACACCCACCGTTGTTCAGGGTTGATAAGATAGTGTTTTCTGGCGTTCGCATAGAGATCCGTCCTCTCTTCAGTTGAGATAAAAATTAAAATTAGGGTTAGCCTAACGCTTCAAAGATCATATCCATCGCGAACCCCTTATACTGAAGATGTCGGATTTGTTTGTTTTTTTCCTTTGGGTCAGAAGGTAATGCTTCACCGAACTTTTTGACCCGGGCCTCTTTGGCTAACAGATACCAGTCAATCTCACTGTTATTGATCTCTTGCTCTATCAGTGCCGCTGGAAATCCTTTCTGGCGGATTTCTTGTTTTATTCGTGTGGGGCCGTGCAGTTTTTTAATCTGTTTATCCAAAAGATCAGTGAGTAATTGGGCATCATTGAGCGCGTGGTTATCGATCAAGCGGTGTAAAACACGCTCGATATCCTCTACATTATCGGTCTGCCGGCTCAACTGGCGATGCATATCGCCAGAGGCGTAATTTTTCTTGGCCAGCAGCGATGCTGCATACTCATACAATTCCTGCTCGGTCATGGTCTCACCTTGTTAACGTGACCTCAGCACCGCTGGCTGGGGCCTGTCTTGTTCCTTTGCTACTCGCCGGATATATACCGGACGTCGTTTACGCAGGCTCCAGCGCGATGGTGTGGCAGGCAGCTGTACTGCCTAGCCGTCGGCTGCACAGACCGTACTCCGCCATGACATCCATAAACCGGCCGACGTCCTCAACACGGGGGGCAGATGGCTACCGTCCTGGGCAAAGGCGGCATTCAGCGCCGCTTTTTCGACATAGAATCCGTTGTGCTGTGACGGTATTGGCGTCACACCGGACTTCCATTCTTTCATGTCCGGCATATAATTATCCCAGCCCTGGTCTTTCAGGGTTTCAGAGGCGTAGGTGAGCCGGAACAGGTCGGATTGTGCGGCAGGCGCGCCAGAGGTAGTCCAGATGTTGGCGCAACTTGCCAGCCGGGCCGTGTTTGCGGCCACGTTCGAGTAACCACTGGATGTCAATCGCGACGCTCCTGGGGAAGCGTTTTTGCTTTTGGGCAGTGGCCAGCCAGCGGATCAGAAACAGGTTTTCGGCAGAGGGCGTGTCGGTGATACCGTCCTGGCGTGCCAGCCCCAGCGCCGCCAGATGGCTGAGCGCTGAAGTAGTGTTTTCCGGAGTAACGGATTCGGTCTTGTCTAACAAGGGCTACCCTACCTGTCGAAACGAAGAGTTAGTGACGGATATGTGCCAAGTCGTCAGCGGTCAGACTTGTCATTTTCATGACGGTGTCGTGATCTAGACCGTTCTGCAGCATGGTGCGGGCAATTTTGAGTACCTCTTCCTGCCTACCCTTCTCGATGCCCTTTTGTTCAAGCTGTTGCGCAATAGTCATGAGTTCATCCTCGTTTTGCGGAACCCACAGCGTCAGTTCACGTATGAAAGCTTCAGCATCCGACGATTCACCGGCCTGGATAATGATAATGTAGTGTACCAGTGAAATTACCTGTGGCGAAGACATATATCCGGCCAGCTTGGGGGGGTTAAGATTTTTGGCCAATTCGTTAGTCAGAACCTGTAACTGTTTTTCGTCCCTAAATTAACCTGTTTTTGATGCTACATTGAACATATCAAAATCAGGCAGATACATAAATTTCTAAACAGGCTCGACTAACGAGGTGAAGGCCTTTGGGATCCACATCTTCAATCCATGCCCCTTGCCTGGACTGACCCCAAAAGTTGGACAGTTCATGTTAAGCGGCTATCAGGGCCTGGGTTCGGTATTCTACCGGACTCAGGCCTTTTAATTTCAGGCTGATCCGCTCGTTGTTATAGTAATGGATATAGTCCTCTATTGCCTTCCTCAGTTCATTCAGAGCGCTGAACCTGTTCAGGTAAAAACACTCCGATTTCAGTGTGCCGAAGAAGTTCTCCATCACCGCGTTATCCAGGCAGTTTCCCTTGCGCGACATGCTTTGTGTTATACCCTGCGCCTTTAACTTTGCCTGATCGCCTGCCATTCGATATTGCCAGCCCTGATCCGTGTGCAGCAACAGTGCATCCTCCGGTCCGAGCACTGAGAATGCATCGTGCAGCATCGTATTAACCATCTCCATCACCGGCCTTTCCGACAGGCTGTAGGAGATAATCTCCCGGTTAAACAGATCGAGAACCGGCGACAGGTACAGCTTTTTACCCTGCACCGAGAACTCTGTAACATCCGTGACCCATTTTTCGTTGGCTTTCGATGCACTGAAGTTCCGGCTCAGGATATTGGGGGCAGCCTTGTCCACTTCCCCCTTCCAGGCACGATATTTCTTCACCCTTATCAGAGAACGGAGTGACAGCTCCGCCATCAGCCGTTGCACTGTTTTATGGTTTACCAACACCCCCTGTTTTCTCAGTGAGAGCGTGATCCTGCGGTAGCCATAACGCCCTTTGTGATAGTGGTAAATCTCTCTGATTTTGTCTTTCAGCCCGGCATGCCTGTCCACTCGCTTCAGCGCATTCATATTGTGATACCACGTACTGCGGGACATACCCGCAGCACGCAGAAGATCGCCGAGCGCATACTCCAGCCTTAGCTCACTGATTATTCCGGCTTTCTGCCGCTTTTCTCGCTTTGAACTAAGGCCTTCAGCTTTTTTAGATAGGCATTCTCTGCACGCAGGTAACGGAGTTCAGCCCGCAGTTCTTCGGGAGATAACTTTTCCAGTGCAGCATCGGTAAGTGGAGGTGTTTTTTTGGGTTTTGTCATGTCCTTGCTCCGGCCTGGTTTTATGCTCAGAAGTCCTTTCTCACCTGCGTCTTTGTAAACATTCACCCAGTGCCGGACAACGGTTTCAGTTGAGATATTAAACCGTGGGGCAGCTTCACGCATCGTAAGTTCTTCATTGAGAACAGCCTGGACAACTGTCATCCGGAACGCCGGAGAATGGCGGTCATTTTTCCAGGTAATGCCATCAATACCGTGGAGTTGCCAGGCTCTTACCCAGAGTCGCACAGATGTTCTCTCAACACCAAAGCGTTCAGCTGTACGATGTGTTCCATCTTTTCCGGCAAGGTAGTGATTAACTACAGCTAATCTGATTTCGAGGGAATATTTTGGCTTTGCCATAAAAAACTGCACCTTACTCAGTTGGGTGTCCAACTTTTGGGGTGCAGTCCAGCCAAGAGGGGCGTAATTATAACAAATTAAACACACAAATAAGAGGAAATTATATTACTAGTTGACTCATGAGGTCTCATCATAGAAACACACCTATAATATATTTCTTTCTCTTAGATAACGT
>NZ_JACJFQ010000072.1:0-4347 GCF_014164835.1 Serratia sp. OS31
TGGCTGGTACGCCTGGTGCAACCGGTGCCGAGTTATCAATGCGCGTCAGCGCTTCCGGCAGGACTGCGACATTGCGGTCAGTGACGCCTTCACCCAGGCGAAACAGCGCTACGGTGCGCCGCGCCTGGCAGATGAACTACGGGAGCAGGGGCTGATGTATAACGTTAAAACCATCGCTTCCAGCCTGCGGCGGCAGGGGCTGCCGGTGTCAGAGAACCTGCTGGAGCAGGACTTCAGCGCCAGCGGTCCGAACCAGAAATGGTGCGGACAACGGTGTTTAATTATATCAAGTGTGATTACAATCGCTGGCGTCGCCACAGTGCCTGCGGTGGCCTCAGCCCGGAACAGTTCGAAAACCAGACCCTCTGTAAGTACACCGATTTTAGTTCCAGGCACTTTTTGAGATTTCCGGTTTCTCAGCCATCAGCCGGTATTCTTCCGGCGTCAGGTTATTCAGGGACTCATGAGGTCGCTCGCTGTTATATTCAGTCAGCCAGCGATCTGTGATCTCCCGTGCTTCATTCAGCGTTATGAACAGATAAAAATCCAGTATTTCGGTCCGGTACGTTCGGTTAAACCGCTCTATAAAGGCGTTCTGTGTTGGCTTACCCGGCTTTATAAATTCCAGCATCACGCCATGTTCTTCAGCCCATTGCGCCAGAGCTAGTGATATCAGTTCCGGTCCGTTATCCATCCGCATCTTCAGCGGATATCCACGGTTTGCCACTATCCTGTCCAGCACCCGGACGACGCGCTGCGCCGGGATATTCAGGTCAATTTCGATAGCCAGTGCTTCACGGTTAAAATCATCAACGGCGTTGAAAGTCCGAAAACGTCGGCCACATGTCAGCGCATCGTGCATAAAATCAATCGACCAGCTTTGGTTGAGCGCTTCCGGCGTTGCCAGCGGGGCTGGATTGCGCACCGGAAGGCGTTGTTTACCCTTGCGACGAAAATTCAGTTTTAGCAGACAGTAAATCCGGTGTACACGCTTGTGGTTCCAGACGTGGCCCTGCCTGCGAAGCATATGAAAAAGCTTCTTAAATCCGTAGCGGGGGTAGCGTTCTGCCAGTTCAGTCAGCGCATGGATCACCGGTTCATCACGCCGGGCATCGGGCTGATAAAAATATACCGTCCTGCTCAGCGATAACGTCCTGCAGGCCTGGCGTAAACTCATGGCAAATTGCGCCGTCAGATAGCTGACAAGTTCACGCTTTATCGCTGGTTTTAAAGCTTTTTTTCGATGACGTCTTTAAGTGCCCGGCACTCAAGGCTGAGATCAGCAAACATCTGTTTGAGGCGTCGGTTTTCATCCTCCAGGTCTTTCATCTTTTTGATATCAGAGGCTTCCATACCGCCATACTTTGCTTTCCAGTTGTAGTACGAGGCTTCAGATATACCGGCTTCACGGCAGACATCCTTGACGGTACGTCCGGTTTCGACGGACTTCAGAACGGTAATGATCTGGTGTTCGGTGAATCGGGCTTCACGCATGGCGATCTCCTCAGGGGACATAATCAGTATGTCGGAAGATCTCTAAAAGTGAATGGTTCGTTTTGCTGGGATACTTACACCTCGCTTAGTGCTGTGTCCACATTACGCGGGTAAGATCAGACATCCTTCATTTCAGGGGCTTCGCGAAGCCTGTCCGGCCTTTTGGATAATGGCCAGCATCTCTGCCAGCTGTCGCTTAAGACAGGCATTTTCAGGGACCGGTTTACACTGATGCTTTACGAGGTTATTTGTTGCGGTTGCTTGCTGTGGCAGGGATAAAGCTGTGATTCATACAAGCTGAGTTCTCGGGCAGCGGCAGCCACCCCGATGCGTTCAGCAAGCTACGGGGCTTCTGGCTGGTTGATGCTGATTTTGTCATGTGAGTCACCTCTGGTTGAGAGTTTGCTCACTTAGTCTCGGGTCTTCTATTGGTGGGTGAGATCATTTTTATGTAGGGGGAATCTATTATTTTTTTTGGTAAAATAATGTGATGTGTCATGAAATATGAAACGCTATATCTTCTAGTCCATATTTGGATTTTCGTGACTAATTAACTGGAATGTAATAAAACATAATGAATTTCATTCCAGCAATAGCTAGTTGTTGCATATTGTACTTTACAAAAATAAGTACTTAATCTATTGATAGCGCAGTGATAGTAAATTCCTTGACAACACATGAAAGAATACCTCCACTCAAACAAAGGGAATGAAATGAACACATCAGGTCAACGAGAATACTTGCAGGGGGGAGGGGCCGACTCCATTAAAATTGAAGCATGAACATTTATCGTTACCAGTAACGATGTTGAAAACAGTAAGAAAAAATTAAAAAAGCCTGTACATAAATTTGTGTAATTGATTGATTTTGATATGTTCATTCCAACATCAAAAGCAGGTTTCTTTATGGACGAAAAAAAGTTGCAGGCTCTGACTAACGAACTGGCCAAAAATCTCAAAACCCTTGAGGAATTCAGCCAGTTCGATCGCCTGCTTAAAAAAATCAGAGTCGAGGCGGCGCTCAACGCCGAAATGCTCCATCCCCTCGGCTACGATAAAAATCAGGCTAAATCTAGCTCCAATACTCGCAACGGCTACTCGACAAAGACCGTCACCACTGACGATGGCGCAGCTGGAGCAGCGTACGCCGCGCGATCGTGATGGCTCTTTCGAACCGCAACAGGTGAAGAAAAACCAAACCCGGATCACCGGGATGGGTAACCAGATCCTGTTGTTGTATGCTATAAGGCATGACAACTCGCGAGATAGCGGCTGCGTTTAAAGAGCTGTATGACGCAGACGTCTCACCCTTACTGGTATTGTAAGGTCACCGATGCCGTTATGGAACAGGTTATCGAATGGAAAAATCGTCCACTGGATACGGTCTACCCCATTGTTTATCTCTATTGTATCGTCCTGAAAGTCCGGCAGGAGAGCCGCGTGATCAATAAATCCGTGTTCCTGGCGCTGGGTATCAATATCGAAGGCCAGAAAGAGCTACTGGGTATGTGGCTGGCCGAAATTGCTGAACCACTACATTTGAAAGAAATTGAAATTCACTGGCATATATACAGGAATTACCGCACCCATAAGAGAAAAAAATGCGTCGGAATATATAAGGCCAAATCAAAGTAGCTACGCTGCCTTCAGTTTCTTTTAAAAAAGTTAAATTCAATAGCTTCACCTGTTTTTTCGGATATTTTACATTGAAAGTGGAATGGAGTCCAATCGCTACCAATACGATACTGACCATTACCCTCCAAAATTGTCGGTGATATCAGGCGCTGCTCATTTTCATTCCCCTGATCGAGAACAACTTTATCCACAGTTGATAAGCGTTTTTTAATCACTGTTTGTGCTAACGGGCGACAAAAAAACTCTGCAACACGCTGAGCTTCCGTCCAGCTATACACTATATTTCTGTCAGTCTGCTCCTTGAGCTGGGTGTTAATCATCTCGTTTAGATGATTTAACTGTGCAGGATTCAATTTCGCTTCAGTAGCATATACTGAGCACATTGAAAAATCACATAACATCGCCAACAAGGTAATTAATATAATTCTCATTCTTGTATTCATTAACACATCCAATTCAGATTAAATAAACATTCAGACTCTGTAACACACCCAATGCAGTATATAATTGGCAGTATCCATCAAAGCATTTGAAATATTTCTAGCATAACCGGACAATAAAATGCAACATCTAATTTTGGATTATTTTTTGTTGTATCAAACACTTAAACTCTCATACAATAAGCAAACGGCCCTTTAGCTCAGTTGGTTAGAGCGAGTGACTCATAATCGCTCGGTCGCTGGTTCAAGCCCAGCAAGGGCCACCATTAACATCGTTAGTTATTCATTTTTATTTACTAGAATCCGAAGCTGGGTATAACTGAAACCTTTAACAGGTCTGATTTGGCGATAGTAGAGTAAGACTGACCCAAAATCCTGCTCCATTCAGAAACAGAATTCCGGCATGATACACACTCCCCTGAGCGGAGGATGTGCCGATGAAAAAGTCACGATTCACCGAAGAGCAGATTGTTTTTGCCCTGAAGCAGGCTGAACTGGGTACGTCAGTGCCGGACGTCTGTCGCAAGCTGGGCATTTCGGATGCCACTTTCTATACGTGGCGTAAAAAATACGGCGGCATTTCTCCTTCGGAGCTGAAGCATATGCGGCAACTGGAAGAGGAAAACCTGCGTCTGAAGAAACTGAACCGCACCGGTTTTATTGGAGAATATTTAGTCCGGGAACTCAGGCGGCGAGCTCCCTGTCTTTTATAGCAACATGATACGCTTTTTCAGCTTCTATCGGTGGGATATGACCCAGTCGTTCCAGTAAACGGCGAT
>NZ_JACJFQ010000073.1:0-4136 GCF_014164835.1 Serratia sp. OS31
CCTTTAATCTGATTGATGCGCCTGCGTCACTGATTGAACGTATTGAAACGCTGCTTAACGAGCATACAAAGTCGCAAAATCGCTAATCCTTAGAGTGGGACCGTGGTCTCACTTGTCATTTATCCTATTCCTCTTTTCACATCTTTGGCTGATTTTTGTTAGGTGGGTCCATGGTCCCACTTGAAAAATTATTGTCCAGCTATGTGCTATCATTGAGTTCAGCTGTGCCCCGAAAACGGAAAGCGGTGATGCTGGCGTTGACCTTCTGAATTCAGGCCGTGCGACATAGACGAGTTGTATGTAAAGTTGATTAACCGATGCATTTGCTCGTTTCATGTCGTCGCCAGCTGAGATGGTATTCTCGCTTTTTACCTCACATATCGGCTTTCCGTCGCGCAGATCCGAAAACTCCCAGTCCCGGATCTTAACCGAACCGCAGGGCTTTTTTTCGTCGTAATTTTGGATATTATTATTTCAATGCACTAAATTTATTGGTTTATTTATCGTTACCGCTCGATGGTTAGGAGATTCAATCGACCCTTTTTGAATTAATGAGATGGTCACTCCCTCTTCCAAAGCACTATGCTGAGGACAGGCTTTCATTCGGAGAACCATCATGGAAAATATTGTGCTTATTGGTATCGAGCTGGGTAAAAACTCATTCCATATCCATTGTCAGGTTCGTCATGGCAGAGCGGTTTACCGTAAAAAATTAACCAGACCAAAGTTGTTTGAATTTTTAGCGACGTGTCAGGCAACGACCGTCGCGATGGAAGCCTGTGGTGGTGCTCATTTTATGGTGCGCAAGTTGCTCGAGTTGGGGCATACGCCAAAACTAATTTCACCCCAATTTGTTCGACCCTTCGTCAAAAGTAACAAAAATGACTTTGTTGACGCCGAAGCAATCTGTGAAGCCGCATCACGACCCTCAATGCGGTTTGTTCGTAAGCGTATAGCGAGGACCGTATTGACGAACGGGGGCTATTCAGTTGGCAGTAAGATACGCCACGGCAACAGTTCGCTGACCCGGTTTACCGGCCAGTCAGCAATAACGTCAAGCACATGACGGAGGTAGCTTTCTGGATCTACGCCGTTCAGTTTGCACGTGCCGATCAGGCTGTACAGCAGTGATCCCCGCTCACCACCGTGGTCAGAACCGAAGAACAGGAAGTTTTTTCGACCCAGGCTGACCATCCGCAGCGCATTTTCAGCGATGTTGTTATCGGCTTCAGCCCAGCCATCGTCTGCATAGTACGTCAGTGCCGGCCACTGGTTCAGGGCATACGTGAACGCCTTTGCCAGCTCCGAGTGGCGCGACAGCGTCTTCATTTTTTCCCGCAGCCACCCTTCCAGCCCGCTCAGCAAGGGAACCGTTCTCATCTGACGTTGAGCCAGGCGCTGCGATGCCGGTAACGTAAGCGGCTCATGTAGACCGTATTGACACTCAGATAGAGGTAAGATCGACTTTCCATGGCAGTAGATCACGGACCCTGTTCACCGGCCAGTCCTGGATATTATCGATGACGTAACGCAGCCATGTCTCCGGCTCCACGCCGTTAAGCCGGCAGGTCCCGACCAGCGAGTACAGAACAGCAGCACGCTCTCAGCCTGCGTCTGAACCGGCGAACAGCCAGTTTTTCCTGCCCAGGGCAACGCCACGCAGCGCGTTCTCCGCGATGTTATTGTCTATCTCTGCCCAGCCGTTGCTGCAGTACAGGTTCAGCGCATCCCATTGTTTCAGCAGGTACGCGAACGCCTTCGCCGTATCCGAGTGTCGCGACAGCACCTCCATCTGCGTTTGTATCCAGTCGTACATCGACTGCATCAGCGGAACAGTTCTGGCTTTTCTCACCGTCAGTCGATTTTCTGCCGGGCTGCCGCGTATTTCCGCCTCGATGGCGTACAGTTCACCGATGCGCTTCAGCGCTTCGGTGGTGATGTCAGTCGGGGTTCGGACGTGAACATCGTGGATTTTTCGCCGGGCGTGCGCCATGCAGGCCGCTTCCGTGATGCGACCGTCTTCGTACAGCGCATTATAACCACCGTAAGCATCCGCCTGCAGGATACCGCTGTACCCGGCAAGATGCTGTTGTGGATGAACGCCCTTACGGTCCGGTGAGTAGGCGAACCACACCGCCGGCGGCATCTGTGAACCGGCGTTGCGGTCATCCCGCACGTAGACCCACAGCCGGGCAGTGCGCGTTTTGCCGCTGCCCGGCTCCTGAACAGGCACCGGGATATCGTCGGTGTGCACTTTGCCCGACATCAGCACATACTGTTTCAGCAGGTCATACAGCGGATCCAGCAGTTCGCTCACCGCGCCGGACCAGCGTCCCAGCGTGGCCCGGCTCAGCTCCACGCCCTGACGGCGGTATATCTCCGACTGACGATAGTGAGGTGTGTGCTCTGCGAACTTCGCCGTGACGATTCGGGCCAGCAGGCCGGGACCCGCGTAGCTGCGCTCGATGGGTTTTGAAGGCATGGGGGCCTGAACGATGTGGTCACAGCGGCAGCAGGCCAGTTTGGGCCGCTGCGTTTCGATAACCTTAAAGGCGCTGCTGATGAGCTCCAGCTGCTCCGACACGTCGCAGCCCAGCGGGCTGAGGTCCCCACCGCACGCCGGACAGGCGGTTTCTGCCGGGGACAGTATGCGGGTTTCGCGGGGCAGTGAGGCAGGAAGTGGTTTGCGGGCGGAAGACTGGCGCAGCGGCTGCGGGATCGCAGGGTCATGCTGTTCTCCCAGCACTTCTGCCATCTCTTCCTGCAGTGCGCCGATGCGCGCCTCAGCCTCTCGCACCTGCCGCTGGGTTTTCTCACGCAGCTTTTCGGAGCTCCTGCCGAACTGCATGCGCTGCAGCTTGGCGACCAGCGCCTTCAGCCGGTTGATTTCGCTGGCGTACACCGTCACCCGCTGCGAGAGCAGCCGGTTATACTCTGCCATCTGGCGGATGGTGGCCTGCTGCTCCTGCAGCAGCGCCCTGAGCCGGGCGTTTTCATCAGGGTACGGGGTGTCCATACCCTCACTTTACAGCAGCTTATATGCGTATTCCAGGGCGTTCCGTCCGCTGCGGGTGCTTCCAGTTAATACCTTCCAGCAGCATGGACAGCTGCGCCGGCGTCAGGTGGACTTTTCCGTCACGGGTCACCGGCCACACGAAGCGTCCCCGCTCCAGGCGTTTGGTGAACAGGCACAGGCCGTCGCGGTCAGCCCACAGCACCTTTATCATGTCGCCCCGGCGTCCACGGAAGATGAACCGCACCGGTTTTATTGGAGAGTATTTAGTCCGGAAACTCAGGCGGCGAGCTCCCTGTCTTTTATAGCAACATGATACGCTTTTTCAGCTTCTATCGGTGGGATATGACCCAGTCGTTCCAGTAAACGGCGATTATTGTACCAGTCCACCCATTCCAACGTGGCCAGCTCTATTTCTGTTCGGCTTTTCCAGCTTTTTCGATGTATCACCTCCGCCTTGTACAGGCCGTTGATGCTTTCTGCCATGGCATTGTCATACGAGTCGCCTATGCTACCCGTCGACGCCAACAGCTCAGCATCTTTCAGTCGCTGTGTGTACGCCAGGGACACATATTGCGAACCTTTGTCGCTATGATGGATGGTGCCGGAAGGCCGACGGGCCCACAGCGCCTGCTCCAGTGCATCCAGCACGAACGCTGTTTCCATCGACGATGACACCCTCCATCCCACGATGGCACCGGCAAACACATCAATGATGAATGCGACATACGCAAAGCCCTGATAGGTGGCGCAATAGGTAAAATCTGCCACCCAAAGCTGGTTCGGGTGTTCTGCCGCGAACCGGCGGTTTACCCGGTCCGGCGCCGCCGCTTCCTTCCGGCTTATCGTGGTTCTCACTTTTTTACCCCGTCGCACGCCCGCAAGCCCCATTTCCGTCATGAGCCGTTCCACCGTACACCTGGCCACTTTGAGCCCCTCTCGCAACAACTGTCGCCAGACCTTGCGGGCACCATAAACGCTGTAATTTTCATCGAATACCCGTTGTATTGCGGATTTGAGTCGCTCATCACGTTGTTCACGCTGACTGCGTTTCTCCGGATGTCGCCGACGCTGGTCATGCCAATAATACGTTGACGGGGCAATATCCAGTTCGTGGCATACC
>NZ_JACJFQ010000074.1:0-4022 GCF_014164835.1 Serratia sp. OS31
TGGCATTTTTCCACATTACTCTGCGACAGCCCACACCATATGGGGTTCGTCCTTGCCCCTGCTCATGGTTAGGAAACCCAATAAGGGCCGATTGAGTTTCCTAACCATCAAGTTCATGACATAACATCCAGGTGCTTCCTCCGAAAAGTATGCTCCCCACTACTTGCTCCCAGGTTTCTGTTTCTGCCAACTTTGTTTTTACCGATAAAAAATCGGCATGACTCAGAATAATTTCGTCCCCGTCAACCGATGACTCCAGCACATAACCGTCGGCCAGCATTGATTTTTCCTGACGGGGATTCCGTGCCGCTCGCCGGTAAAAGCTCTTGATACACCCACCGTTTTTCAGGGTTGATAAAATGGCATTTTCTGGAATGCGCATAGGGTTCCGGCCTCTCCTCTATCGAAGTCAAAATTGAAATCAGGGTTAACCTAACGCCTCAAAGATCATGTCCATCGTGAATCCCTTATACTGAAGATGCCTGATTTGTCTGTTTTTTTCCTTTGGCTCTGAGGGTAATGCTTCACCAAATTTCTTGATACGGGCAGCTTTGGCTAACTGATACCAGTCAATGTCACCGTTATCAATACCTTGCTCTATCAATGCCGCGGGAAATCCTTTCTGGCGCATCTCTTGTTTTATTCGCGTGGGGCCGTGCATTTTTTTAACATGTTTATCAAAAAGATAAGCAAGTAACTGAGCATCATTAAGCGCGTGGTTATCGGTCAGGCGACGTAAAACGCGCTCGATATCCCCCGTGCTTTCGGTCAGTCGGCTCAGCTGGCGATGCATCTCGCCAGAGGCGTAATTTTTCTTTGCCAGCAACGATACGGCATGAACATACAGTTCCTGTTCAGTCACGGCTCATTCCTTTTGTCGTAATATAAACGGCACGGGGATCTGCCAACATGTCGCCACGGTCATCACGTCGGGTTTCCCCGCAGTACCGCCAGCAGGGCCTGGGTGTCCAGCCGGCTCACACCGTCGCTACCGGCCAGCAAGTCCTCAGCCAACTGGCGCTTTCGGCCGTGCAGGGCGACCATCTGTTCCTCGATGGTGTCTTCCATCACCAGACGGTATACCGTGACCGGGCGCTCCTGTCCTATTCGATAGGCGCGGTCGCTGGCCTGGTCCTCAACGGCCGGGTTCCACCAGGGATCGAGATGAATGACGTAATCGGCGGCCGTCAGGTTGAGTCCGGTACCGCCGGCCTTCAGGCTTATCAGGAACAGGTCGCCCTCGCCGGACTGGAACGCGGCCACCCGCTTCTCCCGTTCGGTCGGCGGGGTTGAACCGTCCAGGTATTGACAGGCGATGCCCCGTTCATCCAACGCCGTGCGCAACAGCGTCAGATGGTCGACGAACTGGCTGAATACCAGGGCCTTGTGGTGGTTTTCCTGCAGCTCGGCGATGATATCCAGACAGGCCGTCAGTTTGCTGCCTGCCAGCGGGAGGTTATCCAGCACCAGTGACGGGTGGCAGCAGAACCGGCGCAACCGGGTGATTTCCGTCAGCACCTGCAGCGGTTTGATGTCGTCACCGCCACTGTCCAGCCGCGCGACTGCCTGCTGGCGCAAGGCCTCGTACCAGTGTCGTTCCTCGTCATTCAGAGGAATGGTGTGAAGGATATCGGTGCGCGGCGGCAATTCGTCCAGTACCTGCGATTTGGTTCTGCGCAAGATAAACGGCTTAAGCAGCTGCTTAAGCGTGGTACCGGCCAACCGGTCACCCTGCTCAATCGGCGTCGCAAATCGTTGATTGAACGGCTTCAGACCACCCAACAGACCCGGGTTGAGGAAGCGGAACAGGCTCCACAGTTCACCCAGGTGATTTTCTATCGGCGTGCCGCTCAGTGCCAGCCGGAAATCCGCCTTCAGCGCCATCACGGCGCGCGCCCGTTGGGTCTGTGCGTTCTTGATGGCCTGCGCTTCATCCAGCACCACGCTGTGCCACTGCCGGTCGGCAAACGTCTGCGCATCCTGCAGCAGCAGGCCATAACTGACCACCACCACATCGAAGGCACCCACGTCCGTTATCTCGCGCCGGCGCCGATAGTCCCGCAGACGGAGTGTGGGGGCGAACCGTTCACTTTCGCTCAGCCAGTTGCCGGCAAGGGACGTGGGAACCACCACCAGTTGTGGGCCGCCCGGGGCGCGTTCGAGCAGCAGGGCCAGTGCCTGCAGGGTTTTCCCCAGCCCCATGTCATCGGCCAGGCAGGCGCCGACACCCCACTGCGCCAACCGGGACAGCCAGCAGAAGCCGCCCTGCTGGTAGTCGCGCAGTTCGGCTTTCAGCGTGGACGGTACCACGGGCTGATGTTTTTCCCTGTCCTCAAGCCCGCGCAGCTGCCGGCGCCAGTCGGCGTCACCGTCAAGATGCCTGGCTTCATCGGCGAGCGTTTTCAACATCGGCAGCGTCAGCGTATTGAGCGTGAGAGAGTCACTGTCACCGGCCAGCAGGGCTATCTGCTGCAGGCGCTGGCGCAGCTGATTATCCAGTGCCAGCCAGTCCTGCTCGCCGAGGCGGATGAACCGGCCGCGGCTTTCCTGCAGGAGTGTCAGTACCTGGCGCAGCTGCAACACCTTGCCGTCATCCAGCGCCAGTTCGCCGGACAGTGCAAACCACTCGCCCTGCCGGCGGACATGCAATTTCAGGGCCTGCATATCGCGACGTCCGCCCAGACGCAGGCGTTCACCTTCCGGCCAGACGCATTCAAGCTGCGCCGGGTCAATTGTGCGCAGTTGCGTCAGTGCCTCCAGGGCGTCCTGGGTATCGGTCAGCTGCCATTCGGTGGTGTCCGTTGCCGATGTATCGAGGATCGGGCAAGTCGCCAGTACCTGCTGCAGCCGCTGTTGTTCTGCCGGCAGGTCGCGGCGGGTTTGTATCGCCTGGCCGTCGTGCTCGCCGTTGACGATGTCGCCGCCCCGCCCTGGCGG
Organism: Serratia sp. OS31; assembly: GCF_014164835.1. Classification (NCBI taxonomy): domain Bacteria; kingdom Pseudomonadati; phylum Pseudomonadota; class Gammaproteobacteria; order Enterobacterales; family Yersiniaceae; genus Serratia; species Serratia sp. OS31. Next base: position 2,938 of record NZ_JACJFQ010000074.1, read on the forward strand.
GAAGGCGGCGCCGTTTGGCAACGGGTGAACCCGCAGCTGCAGACGCAGCCCCTCGCCAAGCGGCAGCAGATGCGCATACAGCTTTTCATCCGGGGGGACATGCGGAATGTGGGCCGTCAGCTCGGGCAGATTGGCCAGAACCGGCAGCAGGGGCGCGATGGACGACACCGACTGCAGGACCCGATCGCGGGCGGTAGCCGGGATGCGCAGCTCCCTGCCGAGAATGCCGGCTATCTTGCGATGTTCGTCACTGACCGGATACACCACCAGGCGGGTCGGCGTTTCTTTTTCCCATAGCAGCCCGCGGCTGTCGCTGATGCCCGGCGGGGGAGCGTGAGGGCGAGACTCTCCCCCGCCTCCGTTATCACCAGCGTCACCTGCCCGGGTTCAATGTCGATGCGTACGTCCGGGGCGTCCTGCCAGAACACCGCCGGGTGGCCAACCAGCGCCGGCAAGGCGGCTTCGGCATCCAGCGTGTAGGTGCCGCTGTGCCCGTAAAAGGAATACGCCGAGGTGTAATGAATGTGTCGCAACGCCTGCCGGTCCTGCGCCAGCAGCCAGGGCAGGGTGTCGGCCGCGTCGTTGAGGCGTTTGAGGGACAGCGGGCGCCCTTTGGTCCAGCCGTCCCGGTTGTATTTTTGCTCCCGTGGCTCCAGCGTCAGCTCGTACCGGTGCAGGGTCAAAAACCAGGCCATGCGGGACGTATTGGTGTTTTCCGCCGCCGTCAGCTGGCTCAGGGCGTCCAGGGCGTATTCCCATGACGCCCTGCGCCGATACAGGGCGCTCAGCGGATGAGGCAGAGGGGGCGCCGGCTGACGGTATTGCTGATGGAGCAGGTCGGCGATGTCCTGCTCCAGCCGGTGATAGCCGCGGGTGGCTAACTGTCCTCCGAACAGCTCGAGGCGTTGCTGCCCGCGTTCGCCGTCTTCGGTATCGCTTCGCCAGTATCGGAGCAGCGCCAGCCAGACGCCGACCCCCTCCTCGATGGCATGGTGGGCCAGTTCCCGAAGTGTTGCGGTATACGCAGGCTCATGATTGGCCAGCAGCGTTAATGCGGCCATCATGGACGGCAAGGGTGGCAGGTG
>NZ_JACJFQ010000075.1:0-3374 GCF_014164835.1 Serratia sp. OS31
CCATTTAATAATAATCAATTAATATTACCCATCAACATATGTATAAATAAAATACTGCAATGGAAATGATATAAATTATCTATACATCGAAACAAACAATGGCTAATTATCTTTAATTTTAAAAAATCAACTCCCGCACTCACTAATATCAAACTAATGTTTTGTATTTCACTTATGGGATTGAATATCTACAGGAACCTGTAAATATATTTATTAGCGGTGCTAGGGTAGCGCCGCACTGATTAAGGAAAGATCATATGACCAGATCCCCCCTTGGCACTACTGCATCAACAGGGCAAAAATGCCCGGAAAGCGGCGTTTGGAAGGTGGTGGGCACCCCATCAACTACCGCCCCCATCGCGAAAGGCAATACCATGCCACCCTATAATAATCAGGCGGCTACCTGGAAGTTAACCCAGTACGCCTAAGCCTTAAGTTATAAGCCGCCGCTTCGGGGCGGCTTTATTGCTGACGTTCAAGCCAATAAAGAAAGTCCATTATTCGCTCGGTAAACTCAGAGTCATTAGCGTTATTGATAGCATGTGCCAGCAGATAATTTATTTCTGAAGCCTTATCAGGATGCTGTGCTAATAATTGCTCGGCATAATCATCAAGCGCTATCGGCCAAAACAGGCTATCAGGATCACGCAGCATATTAGTTGCTCTGATCAGCTTTCTGGCCGCTTCGCGTTTGAGTCGTTGCAGCTCAGCAATCAGAGACACACGTGAGATTTTCACACCATAATCTTCCAGCACGGTGCGCAGATCGGCATTTACCGCCCGCGCAATACGACGATCTGGCCGGAACAGTGGCAATGCGTTGCTAACGTCATTTCCCCAAAGACAGCGGCAATGGTGTTTCAACCAATAGCCCCAGCTATAGCGATTGGCGGGGTTTAGCGCTTCATCAAGGGTGCCAATATCAAAATCCACCTTGCTGACTATCGTCAGATGTTGCAGGAAATCCTCACGCCATTGCTCAATAAGCGCCAATTCAGCATCAGTAGCCCGCCGACTCAGCAACAAGGTGATATCCAAATCAGACTCCCCCGGCGTCGCTTGCCCGCGTGCCACGCTGCCATAGAGATAAATACAGTGGATCAGCCCAGGGAAATGGCTCGGCAAACCTGCGACTAACGCTGTCAGTACAGGCCTGAACGCATCCTGCAGTGGGAAGTCGGTTACCGTGGGAATAAAGCCATCGCGGCAGAATGTCATTGGCTGCTCCGAAGGGTTTTAAGTCGATCACAGGAGTCAAACTAAAAACACAACTCATTGTAATTTAATGTAAAAATAAAAAACAAAAACAAAACAACCCCCATACATACCACCAAACACACCCACTTGCCTGAGCGCCGCTCAAAGAGCAATAATTGTTCATATATCTCCAATGAATTTCAAGTGCGGCCAGGCGGCAAACTTGCTCATCCTCTGAAATTTACTTGAGTAGGTGACCAGGGAAAGAGAGTGCAGTCATTAGCGCCGCAGCTTGTAAGATAAATGGTATAACTAGTTGAGCGCCTCTAAGTTAGAGTAAAAGTATTACTATCAGCTATCTTCCTTATTGCCTACTAAAACCATTAATAGTTAACTATTTTTATTTACCATTAGCACGCTTAATCATTTTAACCAACTCTTTAATCTCCTCTTTAAAGGATGATACGTAATGTTTCTCCTCCCATCTCTTCACAACTTCTCTGGCTATTTTAACTTTACCCCCAGCATAATGACTTGATATCTTTTTAATATGTTCATCCGGAATTTTCGTACCATCTGCATACGTATACATTTTAGAAAAAACTGAAAAGAATGAGTCAAAACAAGAGAAATCAATATTTTTCTTTAAATAATCATTAATAATTACATCATAATTCCTCTTATCATTAACAATAAATTTTTTAGCAAATTCATCGTCAGATAGAACATCCAGCAGGATTTCCTTTGGAACATAATTTTCAGTTTCACGCCCTGATGTTATCCATATTTTAACATAATCACCCATGTCGAAAGCACTACTTCTTTCGCTTTTCTTAAGTTCTGAAAGTTTCTCCAATACATTTTTCACACGCTTTTTGAAATCGCCATCATCATATTTATCTTGAGAATCACAGTCACTATCACAAAAAATAGCCACATACCTAGATGTGTATAAAAAATCAACAGAATCAATGCATTCAGCATTTAAAATATTATGATGAGATAGGTTTGAACCACCATAAAAAACAAATGAGTAATCTCTCCCTAAAGTAAATTTAGTTTCAGATATATCATCAATCCATTTTTTCAAATATATTGCATCACTAGGCCCCTCGACCCATATAAGCATATTTGATTGTAACAACTGAGATGCTCTTATCCCAAGATCATCTAGAAGCTCATATTTTTGCACAAGATTTTCACAAGAAAAAACTTTTGAAGAATTATTTAAATCGCGAGAAATTTTGTTAATTGACCATTTTTCATCCAACTGATCTATTAAAGTAGACGAATGTGTAGTAATAAAGAAAGTATGATTCTCTAGTTCCCGATTAAATATATCCATCAACTTTATGACAGATTCAGGATGTAGATTTGACTCAGGTTCCTCTAGAAATATATTTAATATCTTATCCTTATTTAAGTAAAGATGTGAAAGCAACATTATTATTTGTGATACACCTGTGCCTAATTGAGATAATGAGGATAGTATTGTTTCACCACCTCTATTAATATGAAGACGAAAATCGTTCTTTAATGAATCAACACTCACGACGTCCTCATTAAGAATATCACTAAGCCACTCTTTCATTTTTGTTATATATGATGCCCACAATCTAGGCGAGTTGTTAAAAACAGTATTAAGTTTATCAAGTATTTTTGCCCCATCAAAATAGAAATCATTTGCTTCTTTCGAGTCTCTATTATGATGTCTTATTGGGTCTATAAATAAAAGAGAGTCAAGAAAAGCACTCCAGTAAATATAGCTATCATCTATGCATTTTATTTTATTTTCTGGATCCTTATATTCACCGCTATCTTGGTCATATATCTTATATGGTTTATCTAAACTAATGATATCGTTATCTGACCAAGAGCAATAAAGCTGAACCAAACCCTCAGTACTTCTATGCCGGGCCTTTAAGACTATATCAGATTTTAAATAGGGAGCTGTTTCTTTACCCTCCCAATCAAAAGTATCTAGTTCAATCTCACAGTGAATATCCTGTGACTGCCATGCCCATGTATCACTTTCCGCAACGTTATGTACTATATGATGAAATAACAATGAGTTATCTCTACTTTTCTTAACATTATTTGCGACTATTTTTAAACTCATAAAATATTTTGACACATTGGATTTACCAGCGTTATTAGGCCCAATGATTATATTATTC
>NZ_JACJFQ010000076.1:0-3303 GCF_014164835.1 Serratia sp. OS31
TATATCAGACATATATTCAATTAGCCTTATCGATCGCTGCATTTTTGCTCCCCCAAATGCTACCATTGAGCAAAGCTCACTGATAAGGAAAATAGGATGGAAAACAAAGCGATTGGATTACTCACCGGCGCGATCAAGAGCGAAGGGCAATTCCTAGCACTGGCGACAAAGATCCGCCTCAAGGATGGTCGCGATGAACTGTTGTATTTTGCGTTCCCCAAGTTAAAAGGTCTGCTGTTTACCCTGCAAACCAAACTGGCCTTGATGCAAGAAAACGGCACTTTCAACACAGCCCAAAGCAGCCAGGAAACTTACCAGGAACAAGCACGCTACCGCCAACAAGCGATGGAGTACAAAGACGCTGAATTGACAGCACCAGATGCGAAGAAGGGCGTTAAGACACTTTCAACACTGCCTGGAGACGCCTATATCACGCTGAGTATCGAGCGCGTAGACGGCCATCAGGTGAATATCGATATCCCCGATGCGGCCATCGAGATCTTCACCGGCTACATATTGCATACCTTAAAGGCGGCAGGCGGTGACGCCCTGATGGAACACGCTATCTCTAACCTGGATTTCATGGGGCTGTACTCGTTGGAGTACAAAACGAATGGCGAGCTGGACTACAAATATTTCAATCAAGATCCGTGGCAAATGAACGCACTGAAACACCACATGGCAATCCTTTACACCGTCAAAAACGGCAGCAAGCAGGAGGTCAAATGTGCGGCCATCGTCAAAACATCCATCCCAAGCGGGACGCAAGAGACACTCGACATGGCTAAGCGGGTGGCAGAGGCGAACCCTCAATTGGCCGCTTATCAGCATCGGTTTGATACCATCCATACGCACATCCTGCACAATCCGACTGACCAGCCAATGGAACTCGATGCTGCCCTGGACATATTATCCCGTCTCTACCTGACCCATTCAGCGGCAGGCACTGCTTAAGTATATATCCGATACATACCAATAAAAATATATCGGATATATTTTATAATGAATACATCCGATAAATTACCTAGATAATATCTTAGATATATCCCCGATCCCCAGCATGGCGATCGCCTCTTCCGGTTGCATCGAGAACGTCAGGCCAAGGTCGCGCGTCACGTCCAGGGCGAATATCTTCGTGTAGACCTCCGTGCTCTCGACACGTTGGTGTCCCATCAGCGCCTGCACCTTCTTGATATGCACCCCATTCAACAACAGATGCACCGCGTAACTGTGCCGGAATGTCTTCGGCACAATAGGGCGCACCGAAAACGTGACCCCGTCACGCTCAGCACGTCCTACAGCCGCCTTTAACCAGTTGCGCGGGGTTTCGCTGCTCTTGAACCCCCAGAGCGGCGTCGCCCGGCGCGTCATCACCTTGAAGGTGGCGAAATACTCCTGCACACGCCGGACGTAGGTCGGATCCGGCAAGGGCACCGCCCTGAGAGGTGGATGCTTATCCCTCTCGCGTTTCTCTTCTTCGAGGCTTTCCAGGGAAGGGCGGCCAACCGACCGGGGAGGGGCTTTACGCTGCTTAAGGGTACGCAGGCGCACGAACGGCATCAGGTCATCATGGAAGAAAAAATCGTTCGGTGTCAGCGCACCGGCTTCATTGGGTCGAGCACCGGTATTCCACAACGTTTCGAAGAACAGCCGCTGATGCATATCGGGGATATAGGACAACAGCACGGCCACTTCCGGAGCCAGCAGGTAGAGCGGCAGATCCAGGTCGGCAGCGATCGCGATTTCACGCAACCGGACGGCGTGGTCAAATCCCCACATCGGGCTGATTGCGCTACGCGAATTCTGCAAAATGTTGTGGGGCATAAGAGTCAATTTTTCAATCTCCGCAATCTGGTCACTATTGCATCACCCGGACATCAAAATAGGATGCCGGAAGGCCGGTGACGTTTATTGTGGCAGAAGGGCGGGAGTAGGGCGACGGGAATAATCCGGTGATCGGTCAGGAGGGGATTTGGGGAGTTTTCGGGTATACGCCAGAAAAACCCAATCAGGCAGGAAAGGAACCGGGCGAACGGGACGCCCGTCACCGCTGCCCGGTAGCATCAGCGGTGTGCAGGCACTTGATACTGTTGGGATTATAGCGGATTTTTGGGGGCAGGGGAGGGGAATTAGGCACTTTACCGGTAAAGCCCAATCACGCAAGCGCTATCAAAACGGAGCGCCCGAAGAGGGTAGTGATACACCCATCATGCGAAGGACAAGGCCACGCCACCCCTTATTAGCCAGCTTGTTTATCTTATAAAGTTCATTTCGTTCTTTTATGACTTTTTCCCATTCGGAACATAGCGTTATATCATCGAGATCGGTTATGTGCTTAACTTCACCATTAAACACAACCGTGTTAATACCATTTCCAACATTCATTCTCTTATTCCTTTAGGTAGATAACACTAACGCTCCGAGTAGATATGTCATTTTATTACTCCTTGTGCTTAGGAAAATAATATCATAAAAAATCTATCGCAAATGCTTGTGGTGCAATTTATTTTTTAAAACCCCCCGTTAACTTTAACCTAAAAAAAGGCCACTCTGTGGCCTTGGTGAATGTTGGTAATAGCTTTATTGGATATTTTAAAAAAAAGAAAACGAATTCCCTGGTGTTCAAAAGCCCTGGTGTTGGCTTGAATTCTTCATTACTTTTATTGCTAATAGTCAAAAATCAATAAATCATTAACTGTGATAAACTTGTTCAATATCGAACAATAAACCATCAGTGAATTCTTTTAAATGCATAAAACCTCATCAACATGATGCATAAATGCATTCATGCAATGTAAGCAAACGTTACATAAATAATTCGCACGTATAGTTCACTGGTCGTCATATGCCAGGGTGTAATATAATGAGATGAATATATTGGTTTTTATTTGGTTATCGTATCGCGGAGATATGTTTATAACAAAATGATATATCTGATTAGGGGGCTATCATATAAGATAACCTAAAGATTTCCCTGGTGTTGTTGTGTGTCTTAGCCCTATGTATATAGGGCATTTTTTTCTTTACAACAGTTGTTCCAACTCTTTCAAACACCTTCTAATTGGCCCGGTAAAAGCACTGTTGAAAACCGCGTCTATAGCGTCCAAAACTTCATTAAGTCTTTTAACTGTTAGCAATAATGTAAAATTATTGTTTGGCTCAGGTAGATCTCTCATCGCGCCAGATAAACGGTATATCAAATCCATTCTGTCTGGCACTGACAACGGAGATTGCATCCTCACAAGATTTCTAATCAAGTTAAAGCCTTCCTTCCCTATCCTAATACTGGCAATAGTCCTCTTT
>NZ_JACJFQ010000077.1:0-3218 GCF_014164835.1 Serratia sp. OS31
TGAGACCACGGTCCCACTCTAAGGATTAGCGATTTTGCGACTTTGTATGCTCGTTAAGCAGCGTTTCAATACGTTCAATCAGTGACGCAGGCGCATCAATCAGATTAAAGGAAACTGTGTTGTCCGAGTATTTCGCCTCAATGCCAACGGAAAACTTACGCACGGTGACATATGGTTTTGTTCTGGTAACAGGCATCAGACGTTTTAACAGTTCTTCGGTACTGAATGTGACGCCTTCAGATTGCTGTTCGCCCAGCGCCTGAGTCAGCAGCTTAAGCGCTGCAAAATCAGACTCATGGAACCTGTAGAGCATTTCACCACTGCGGGCGCTCAGTTCATTGGGGTTCGCAAAAAGCTGTAAGGTTTCAAGTGGCAGTTCGGCAGTTTTAATACAACGCTGAATGATCTTGCGAGATATGTTCTCTGCTTCAGCAAGATGGCTGACGTTTCCACCAAATTCAGAAAAGAGCCGACGAGCATAACGCAACCCGCGTTCATACGCACTGGTCGGCCGATAGTCATTTCCAATTTGGGATAGCCAGCGCATTTGAGCATCGTTCAATTCACCGACGAGAACTTTGTACTCACTGCCGGTCAGCATGGCGGCCTTACGACGTCGACTGCCATCAGCAATTTCGACAATGCCATTATGACTACGTCCAAAGGCAGGGGACTGCTGACCTGACGTCAAAAACGAGGGTAACAAATCATCCAGAGAAGATTCGGTCAATAAGTCCTGAAGACGTTCGTTACCGGCAAAGATAGTCGTTCTGACTTCGATATGATCCGCCGCGATAGTTTTCAGAACAAAGGTAACATCCTCCCCACATACAAGCAGGGTGATACTGTTTCCTTTCATCGCGCTAACACGTGAAGACAGCTGGCTTACTGCGGGCGCCGAAGGTGAGAGTTCACTATCTTTGACCGGGACCGTATTAGCTTCATCAAAATTGATCGTCGGTGCATGACGTAATACAGGAGCTCTTTTCATTACGCATTCTCCCAACGCGTTTTGATTAATCGATTATAGATCTCAGCACAAACCGGTTCCCAAATGGCCACAGCGTTACGCCAGGCAGCCGGCGTTGAACGTTGATTAGCCGCCTGTTCAAACACGGTACGCATCCTGACCTGACCTTTACCGACTTCATCCGTCACACGAACCACTTCCTTCAGAACCATCCCGCCCCAGGCGTTACGGATTTGGTCATCCATCCATTGAGATTGGTTACCGACGGCATTACTGAATTTCGTAATCAGGACGCGAACATCGGGTTCAAAACCGTTCAAGTCAATATTCAGCATCAGATCGCGCAACATGGTGAAGAATTGCAGGGTAGAAACATAGTCATACAGCTCTGCCGGCGTAGGAACGACAATGACATCGGCAGCACAGGCGACATTGATGGTACCTATCCCAAGGTTTGGCGCACTGTCCAGCACAATCACATCATAACTGTTCCAAACAGATTCAATAGCTGCCCGAAGAAGAAGGTGCGGAGCAACGGGGAGTTTTCCCGCATCATGCAATGGATAAATTTCGGATTCTATACGGTGTACAGACAGACAGGAAGGAATGATGTCCAGGTTAGGCCAGCAGGTTGATTTGATGGCATAAGCCGCATCGTCGCGCTGTCCCATATAATACGGGAGAAGGGTATCTTCCGGATGAATATGCAAATCCGGAACATAGCCATGATAAAGCGACGCAGTTGCCTGAGGATCCGTGGCATCAATTAATAAGACACGTAACCCCTGTAATGCCATCCATTGAGCAATATGTACTGATGTGGATGTTTTATAAGCCCCTCCTTTATGAGCCGCTACGGCGAGGACAACAGGATCCTGTCCGGTTGGTCTTGTCGGGCGTGTACCAAAAACATCTCTCATTGCATTGATTTGCTGTATAGAGTATCCGGTGCGTTGCTCAACCCGCCCGATCATCGCCATTTCTGGGGATGGCAACTTTCCTGACTCTTCATAGTTTCGGATCGTTTGCGCCGTGACACCGACAAGATCTGAAGCCTCAGAGATCCGCCAACGCCGGGTAATAGCTCGGGCTTCCGGGCTATCGTTACCAAATTGCGCTTTAGCGATTTCTTGCGTCATAAATTGGCCGCGTTCTATACAACGATCCAGCGTTGACTTGAGGTTCATGTTATCCATTATTTATCGTTTTGCATCTTTATAGTAAAGCATCGATAAAAACGCAAAACAACAGTTAAAACACATAAGGAGGAAAATAAAGCATAAACGTGATGTATGTCAGCAGAAAGCAGATCCGGCGTGATCATGAGGACATATAAAAAAGGATTGAATGATCGAAGATCATAAACAGATATCCGAAGGATATTTGTTATTTTATTATTTTTGACTTTCTCTTTATTGGTGAAATTATTAAATTTTATCAGTAAGTTAAGTCTTTATGTGTGGAGTTTTCTTCTGTCTTTCGTGGATCTATTTCATGATCTAAGTGGATCCTTTTCATGCCAAATGAAGAAGGAATTTCTGTTGATAAATTATGATGTTGGATTCTAAACGGCACTTTTATTGCTACAGGATCGACATGAATCATCATTATGCACCTTGCAGGGGGCAGAGGCAAAGGTGGATCAATTTTCTGTCCCCAAATACTATGCCCTACTGAACGGTTTAACCTGTCGGTGTGGTAGGCGACACAGGAAGACGGCTCAAAGGTGGAGATTTTTTCTGTTGCATCTCTCTTTATTTTACAACGGGTAACTCTCATCAGTGGAGGAATTTCCTGTTCTCGCGCCAGGAAATGTGGCCGTATTTTCTGTTGAAGGTGAGTTACTTGTGGAATGATTTTATGCACCGGACTGTGAGTAACAGTGGAGGCATTTCCTGTGGTTGAGCACGAGTGCTGTTTGTCCCGGTGTGTGAGGGAATAAATAAGGGGGGAAGGATTTTCTGTACCTTCAACGTGTATGTGGAGAGTTTTCCTGCATGAACTGACGACATTGGGGAGAACCGTTCCTGTTTATGCAGCAAACAAAGGTGGATAAATTACCTGTCCGGCGGTCAGAAAAGGGGGATACATTTCCTGTTAAAGGGGAGCTGAAAGGGGGGAGGGAAGGATTTCATGTGCATGTAATGATTCGCATCGAGATCTTATTCTGTATACAGATTGTTCTTATTCATGTTTTTTATTCCGCAGCTCACCTGAAGAAAGGAGAGATGGAATATTCGGGATATTT
>NZ_JACJFQ010000078.1:0-3075 GCF_014164835.1 Serratia sp. OS31
CTGCCCGTAAATTATGCCAGAATTTTTTCCAGGACCTTTTCATCAATATCGGTAAAATGCACTCGTTGATGCATACAGTTGGGCTGATCAATGGTGCATCGCTAACGTTGACCAGTATTGGGCGATTTTTGCCAGGTAAAGAACAAAATAAAACGTATTGACCGTTTACTGGGGAATTCGTTGCTCCATCGATATATCCCATTAATTTTTAAAAATATTATCGAGATGTTAACTCGACAACCCTCGCTCGTAGTGATTGCTGTGGATTAGACTGGATATCCATCGCAAGATTATCATGTTTTGCGGCCAGCCTCGTTTGTGATGGCCGTTCATTGCCTCTTTTAAGTAAAGTTGTCCCATCAAGTAAACAAAACAATGTATTGATCCAAAAAGAATTCCTTGAAGAACTGGCTAAAGCTATCTCACTGGAGAAAAAAGTTATCATCATTACCGATGCAGGGCTTCAAGCTAATTAGTTCCAACATGTAAAAAGCTTGATTGGTGTTTTATCGGCCGTGTTCGTGGAAACATTAAGTTGCGTCTTAAAAATACAGGAGATATATGTCATCACCTTTCTGATATGAAACTAAAAACTTGGGTGAAAGGACGTTAACTCGCACACACAGTTATCAGTGTGACAGATACTCTTATCTTTACAGAAAAGAAGCAAGAGGTCGAAAAACAAGCGGTCTAAAGGACGCGTAGCTCCCCAAAAAGCGGAGAAAGAACAACGAGCATCAACCAAAGAACCTTGGTTAATATTCAGTAGCATAAATAACTTTCAACCATGTTAAATCATGAGGTTATATAGTAATCGCATGCAGTTAGAACAAAACTTTCGAAATAAAAAAAGCAAACGCTTCGAGTTTGGCCTATCTGCCAGTTACAGTCGTTTAGTGGGAAGAATACTGGTCCTGATCTTACTTGCAACGCTGAGCAGAATAGTCCTGTAGCTTATTGGTTATCATGCTAAAAATAAAAGGTTACATCTAAATTCATCAGGCCAACAGTATTAAATCACGGCGTATTATCTCGTATCTAATGTTAGCGGAGAATGTCTTACGGCACTCCCCGCTAATTTTAAAGCGAATGGTGCTGTTCACCATTCTAAATCATGCCAGAACCTACCAGATATGGTGTTGGTTTATTAGAACTGATTTATGAGGCTCCGTCAGCCCCTTGCCGGGGGACAACATAAGTGAATTAATCTCTCAGCATTGGTTTATAAAAAGGGTGAGCATCCGAAAATTCTTTCTATTGACAGAAAGAATTTTTCTGTTATCATTTCAGACGCCCTGTTAGCAATATTGTTGATGTTATATCAACTACGTCTTTGATCTGTGTTCGATTCCACTCATCTTGGCTTAAGTTAACAGGGCAACTGTCATCACAACAAATTCACAGAAGCCATATATTAATGCTTCAGTACGATGGGGTTATAGAACATCTAAAACGCCATTACTAATATTATTTTAGATAAAAAAATCAGTTTCTGTATTGACCGCGCCTACTATTTTCAAAATAAAATTAGGTTCCCATCCCATATTTAAGGATAGTGTCGTAATATCATTACTAGGTTCATATTTTATTGATGCATCTCCTTTCTTATCACTCGACAGCTCTACAAATCTAATCTCCCCATCCAGCTTTTTATTAAGATATGATATATCTATTTTATCAATGCCTGTCTGAAAATCTCTAATCCAATCATATCTGCTTTGCGTCGACTCTTTGCTGAAATAATATAAAAATACGTCCTTACCTTCACCACCGTATAACTCATCCCCACCACCGCCTCCAAATATAACATCATTACCCCGCCCTCCCTTCAAAATATTCACACTGTCATTACCAATGATAACATCATTCCCATAACCCCCAATAACATTTTCTATTATGACCCCTTTGGCTATAGATACATTCCCTTTTAATCCACCTACATCAGAAAACTTCTCTTCATTAATATTAATATGCTGACTATTGCCATACCCCGAAAAATCAAAGGTGTCATTCCCTCCAGCATCCCATACTGAGAAAATGAGCTTCTTTTCACTTGAATTTGTTGAAAGAAAGTCTCGACCAGTGTTGGAATTAAATCCATATACCGTATCATCCAGTCGCGTACTCATATTAGCCCCATACAAATATTGTATTGCAGTAATATCATGAAGCAAAGGCGCGAATGAATAGTGACCTTGATGATCTCCACCTGTATACTTTTCACTCCAGTAACTCATTATACTGTACATTCTTGTATCTTCTGCATATACAGCATTTTTGTCATAAGTAGGATTGCCGTTTCCAGCATTATAACTCCCCGGATGGCTTAATCCTAAAGCGTGACCGAGTTCATGTGATAACGTTTGGCGCCCATACTCATACAAGTCCGGTCGTTGAATATTATTCATATTATAATTATACCAAGTTTGTCCCGATGCCCCCCCTCCTCCTGGCAAATAAGCATACGCCTGGCTATAAGCTGGTGTTTTACCATCAGCCTGCAAGCTATAATTACCAAATGTTATATTAGACCTTTGAACTGCTGACACTTCTAAAAATGTAATATCTGCGACATCAGACCATGCTTGAATAGATAGTTTTGCCATGTTTTTCTGAATATTTGTAAATTGACTCAGCCCTGTTTCATTTTTTCCGGGAGTGTAACTTGAAAAATAAAACTCAGGAAATGAAAACGTTATATTAGCAGCCTTATGAAAAACATTATTTCCATTCCAAGTCAATCCTGTTCTAACAATTTGATGAGCAGCATCAACACTGGTTAGTGATGGTTTACCGGTAACAGTGACACTATTAAAATCATCATTTTTACACGAAGAAACTACAATATCATTCAACTCTATTAATCTTGCTATTATCTCTTTCATTTCGTCACCTTTAAAATTAATTGTTTTAATAACTAATTCCAAATAATTTATAGAAGGAAAACCACTCATTAAAACATCTTCAAACAAAATGTAGCATACTTTAAACTTTATGTAATGTGATTAGAAATAAAATAAAAATGTTATTGTTAATAATTTACACTTTAAATTATTAACAATAACTATCATATAC